>JARFRL010000347.1 GCA_029287275.1 Pontiella desulfatans | reverse complement strand
CACCGGCGTGCCCTGCATGATCGGCGCGAAGATGCTGCTGGAAAAGAAATGGACCGGAAACGGCGTCTTCAACATCGAACAAATGAATCCCGACCCCTTCATGGACGACCTCAACCAATACGGCCTGCCGTGGAAGGTCATCGAAGGCGCCGTCGCGGAACTGGACTAAACCTTTATGCGACTACGAATCAACCAACTCCAAGTTCGACTCAACTACAACGACGCCGACGTCATCAAAGCCGTCTGCCGTCAGTTGCGGTGCGACAAAGAGCAGCTGACCAACCTTGAGATTTTGCGCCGTTCGCTGGACGCGCGGAAGAAGGACGTGCTGCCGCGCTATATTCTATCCGTCGAGGTGGATCATCGCGGCAAGCCGCCGATGCAAAAACCCGGACGGATTGAAAAGGCGCCGCGCCCCGAGTCGGCGCCCGTCTTTCCAGAACCGACCTCCACCGAACACCCGCCCGTCGTGATCGGCGCGGGGCCGGCCGGCCTCATGGCCGCGCTGACGCTCGCGCGGGCGGGCCTCAAACCGCTGTTGATCGAGCGCGGCGCCGAAACGCCGGAACGCGAGAAACAGGTCGCCGACTTCTGGCGCGACGGAACGCTCAACGTGGAAAGCAACGCGCTCTACGGCGAAGGCGGCGCGGGGCTTTTTTCCGACGGAAAACTGACGGCCCGCACCAAGGACCGCGCTCGCGTGCGACGCTTTTTTGAAACGCTCGTCGAATGCGGCGCGACGCCCGACATCCTGATCGACGCCATGCCGCACATCGGCACCGACGACCTGACCCGGATCATCCCCGCGATCCGGAAAAAAATCTGGGAGCTGGGCGGCGCCTGCGCGTTCAACACCAAGTTCGAAGGCCTGATTATTGAAAACGGCGCGGTCCGCGGCGTGAAGGCGTCCGGCAAAGAGATTCGAACCGACGCCTGCTTTCTGGCCACCGGCCACAGCGCCCGCGACGTCTATACCCTGCTCGCGGAAGCGGGCGTCCCGCTCGAGGCCAAACCGTTCGCGGTCGGCGTCCGGCTCGAGATCCCGCAACTTCGGATCAACACCGCGCAATATGGAAAATGGGCCGAGCACCCGAACCTCGGAAGCGCCAGCTTCCGCCTGACTCGCAAAGAGGAAAACAACGCGCGGCGATGCTATAGTTTTTGCATGTGCCCCGGCGGCGAGGTCATCTCTTGCGCGTC
>JARFRL010000292.1 GCA_029287275.1 Pontiella desulfatans | reverse complement strand
GCGGTCGCTTGTTTGCGGAATCACGACTTTCCCGGCTTTGGCGAAATTCTCAACCGCGGGCAGGAATTGATGGAGTCGATGGGCGTGAACACGCCGGAGCTCGCGGAGATCGTCGCGGCGTTGCAGGCCGAACCCGACGTGTTCGGCGCGAAGATTTCGGGATCGGGGCTGGGCGATTGCGCCATAGGGATCGGATACGCCGCGCTGGATGGACTGGACTATCCCGTTCATCATTTGGAAATCACGCCCGCGGGGATTCAATATCATGAGTGATCAGAACCTCAAAAGCCGCCTGTACGAAATCATCTTCGAGGCCGACACGCCCGCGGGAAAACTCTTCGACGTTTCGTTGTTCGTCGCGATCCTCATCAGCGTCTGCCTGACGATGCTGCAGAGCGTGGGTTCCATCCGCGCCGCGCACGGGGGTTTGTTGTTCGCGGTCAACGGAGGATTCACGCTGCTGTTCACGATCGAGTACGGCTTGCGGCTTTACTGCGCGCCGAAGCCCTTGCGCTACGCGCGGAGCTTTTTCGGCGTGGTGGACCTGCTCGCGGTGCTGCCGTTCTACATCGGCCTGTTTATTCCGGGCACGCGCTTCCTCGACGTGGTCAAGGTGCTGCGCATGCTCCGCATTTTCCGCGTGCTCAAGATGGCGCAATACGTCGGCGAGGCCGACCTGCTGAAAAACGCGCTGATCGCCAGCCGCCGAAAAATCGGCATCTTTCTCGTCGCGGTCATGACCATCGTGGTGATCATCGGTTCGTTGATGTACGTGATCGAAGGCGACGCGAACGGCTTCAGCAGCATTCCGCGCGCGGTCTACTGGGCGATCGTCACGCTGACCACGGTGGGCTACGGCGACATCGCGCCCAGCACGCCGATCGGGCAGGCGCTCGCCGCGGTCATCATGATCATCGGCTACAGCATCATCGCGGTTCCAACGGGCATCATCACCGCGGAGCTGGGCCTTTCCACCGCCCAGGAACGCAACGCGCGGAAGTGCGACGCCTGCGGCCACCATCAACACGACGCCGACGCGGTTCACTGCAAGCGCTGCGGCGCGGCGTTGAGCTAACCCAATTCCCGCGCCCGTTTTTCGATCCGTTCGATCCGCTCCGCCATGGGCGGATGCGACGAGAAATACGCGCCGAGCGCGTTCGGATCGGCCGAACGCTTCGCGAGCGCGCTGAACAACCGGCGCCCGCCGAGCGGATCGAAGCCGGCGGCTTTGGTGAGCGCCACGGCGAAACGGTCGGCGCGGAATTCCTGTTCCCGCGAATAACCTTGCTGAATCAGCTTCGACAGAAGCTGGCGCGACGCCGAGCTTAGGCCGCGCGCGCGGAGTCGCAGCAGACCGTTGACGACGGTCTTGGTGAGGAACCGTTTGTTCGCGTCGCCATGAACGCCGTGCGCGATTTCGTGCGCGAGCGTGAACGCGACCGCGTCGCGATCCTCGCCGCAGAGATCGAACAGGCTTTCCGAGAGATAGATGAAGCCGCCGGGAATCGCGCAGGCGTTGAGCGCGTTGGATTGGTCGAGCCGGAAGCGGTGCCGACGGTCCTTGTTGGCGAGTCGTCGGGTCAGCCGCGCGGCGATTTCCGAGAGTCGGTTGTTCTCGAAGGTCGGGATCTTTTCCTCGTACACCTCCGCGAGCAAATGACCCATTTGAAACTCGGCGGCGATTTTTTCGGCGTCCGTGCCCGCGAGCGATTTCATCACCCAGTTGACTTTCAGGAACAGCGGCGCGGATTTGCGGCCGAGCGCGTAGGCGAGGGAGTTCATGGCGCGCGGCTCCGGCGGTTCAGGCGTCGGCCGCGGAGCTCGAAGGCGAGGCGGTCGAGCGCGGGCGCGCAGAGGTTGCCGAGCAGGACCGCGTAGACGATCGCTTCGGTGTAGTAGGTGAAGTGCCGAATCAGCGCGTTGCCGACGCCGATGATCACGCCGCACGCGATCTGTCCGCCCTTGCTCATGGGCGACGAGACCGGATCGGAAACAATGAAGACCGCGCTGAAGATGGTCGCGGCCGAGAAGAGGTTGAAGAGCGGGGAGTCGCCGCACAGCCACGTGGTCGCGCAGAAGGTCAGCAGAAACGCGACGGGCGTCCGCCACGCGGTGATTCCTTTCCAGCACAGCAACCCGCCGAGCAGCAGCAGGACGACGGGGAAGGTTTCGCCGGGACTGCCGGGGACCAGCAGGAAGAGGCCTTCCCAAACGCCGTCTATTTTTCCGAACAGCAGTTCGCCCCATTCCAGTTGGAACCCTTCGGAGTGATACAGCTCTTGCGGCGTCGCGGTGGAGATGACGTCGGCCGTGGGCGTTCCCCAGTTCACGACGGCCGCGGGATAGACCAGCATCAGGAAGAGCCGCCCGATCATCGCGGTGTTGAAGCGAAGCGGTAGCCCGACCATCGGCAGTTTCACGACCCAAACCATGAAAAGGATCGCGAACAACATGGGTAGGAACGGCATGGAATTCGGCACGCTCGCGGCGAGCAGCGCCGCGGAAAATCCGGAGCCCATGCATACGAGTCGGCGTTTCCGTTTGAAAATCAGGGTGTAGATCGTTTCCGCGCTCATGCCCAACAGCGCGTACCCGATCAGGCGCCAGATGAACGAGGCGTCGTAGAGCGCGCTGTATAGCGCGGCGGGAACCAGCAACGCGAGCAGCGCCCACGCGGCCATCGCGGAGCTTCGGGAGCCGATCTTGATGAAGGGGCTGGCTATAGACATTGTTTCCCCTTTTCTAGCGTTTGAACCAGGGGGATGTCCGACGGGCAGACCGCGGAGCAGACGCCGCAGAGGAAGCATTCCGTCATCTGACCCTTGAACGCGGCCGAATTCGTTTTTCCTTTTCGGACGCGCTCCGCGAGCGTGAAGGGGTTCAGACCGAGCGGGCAAGCCGCGTCGCACGCGCCGCAACGAACGCAAGGCCGTTCGTCGCGCCAAGCGGTGTCGCGGCGGAGAACGAGAATCGAGAGCGTGGTTTTTTCAACGGGATCGTCCAGCGCCGCCTCGCGGCCCATCATCAGCCCGGAGTTGGAGAGGATGTGAACCGCGGGGTCGTACGGAAGTTCGTGGCGCTCGACGAGCTCGCGGATCGGAACGCCGACGGGAACGATGATGTTTTTATAGAAGCCGGTGGAAGGCATCGCCAACGTGAGGGGGCGTTCAATCACCGGGACGCCGTCGACGAGGGCGCGGCCGATGGCCCGCAGCGAAACGACGTTTTGGACCAGATAGCCGAACTGATGCGGCCGCGCGCCGGGCGGCGGCGTTTTACCGGTGAGTTTTTTCAGGATCAGCTTCTCCGCGCCCGCGGGATATTTTTCCGAGAACGTGGCGATCTCGAAGTCCGGATAAAGGCCGCGCAGTTCGGAAACGAGGTCGGGATCGTTTTTCACCGCGAGAATGATGTGGGTCGCCCCGACGGCTTTGGCGCTCGCGTGGGCGCCGGCCGCGACCCAGAGCGCTTGATTGAGCAGGACGGCTTGATCGATCGTGACGCCGGGCTCGCACTCGACGCCGTTAACGACGAGGGTGTGGGCGCCGAGCGCGGCGCTGATTTTCGCCGCGGTCGGGAAACCGCTTCCGCCCATTCCCACCAGGCCGATCTCGTCGAGGAAGGCGGGAAACGTTTCGGCGTTGATTTCGTTCAGCCCGGGATGGAGGCGCTCGGGAGGCGGATAGGGCGCCTCCAGATTCCGCGGATCGGGCAGGTCGGCCCAGTCGATCTTGACGCGCCGGAGCATGGGTTATTTCTCGCGGGCCCACTCGGGCGGCGTTTCCATGGCGAGGGCCACGTGGCGGGCGAGGTAGTTGAGGTAGCCCGAGGTTTTGATGCCGTAGCGGGTCGCGCCGCTGAGCGCGTCGACCGCGGACTTTTCCGCGTGCGGATCGAACGGCACGTTTTTGAATTGCTTGAGCACGCTCATGATTTGCTTGCGGTCTTTGGCGTTTTTGATTTTGTCGATGTCCGGAAAGATCGCCTCGCGCAGCACGTAGCCGTTTTCGGTTTTATCGACGATCACGACGCCGGTGATGGGTTTGAACGATTCGATTTCGCGGTAGGCGACGCCGGTCTACGGGTTGCCGTCGGCGTCCCATCCGATATAGACGCGCTGGATGACGCGGGAATAGGGCTCCTCGGAGCCGACCACGGAAAGGCCGCTCATCGCGGCGCTGACGACGTCGCTCGGCTTGTCGGCGCCAATGGCGACGACGAGCAGCGAGGCTAGAATGAACACTCGGATCAGCATGTTGAACTCCGTGGAATGGACGCCCGAAGATACGGTTTTAGGACGCCGCGGGGCAAGGGGAATGAAAACCAAAGCCGCCCGACCCGCGCGGGGAAGGGCGGCGCGACGGTTTGATCGCGGCGCGGGTTAGTTGAACACCCAGCCGATGCCGAGGTTGTATTTGTTGTTCACGTCGGAGCCGACCAGTTCGTTGGAGAGGAACTGAACATCGGCTTTGACCACGAAGTTCGGGGTCAGCAGCCAGTTGACGCCCACGGTGATGTCCTGACGGTCGTTCGCGTCGTTTTTAACGACGTTGTCCGGCACCTTGTGTTGCGTGTCGTATCGCTCGTAACGAACGAAGGGGATCAGGTCGGCTTCTTTCATCTTGCCCTTTTTCCACGCGTTGGGCATGACGCTCACGCCGCCTTCGAGATACCAGCCGAAGATCTCTTCGCCGGCGCCGTTGGCGTACGCGGTCTGCAGCGCGTCCGCGTCGGAGTTGGCGCCGTGGGCGACGACGCCGCGGAAGAGGAAGCGAGAGACGTCGTATTGGACGTCCGCGGAATAGAGCGCGAAGGTGTTGTCCACGCTGGGCGTTCCCTCGCCGCCTTTGTTGGCGTTGTCGGTTCCGCCGTAGTAGCCGGAAACGCCGACGCGCAGATTCTGATGGTCGGTCACGACCGGAAAGAAGTCGATCCGGCCGGTCACCGCGGGATCGTTCAATCCCTGGCGCTCCTTGTTGCGTCCGCCGCGGACGCCGTTCGCCGCGTCGAAGCCGGAGCCTTGCAGGCCCGCGACCGCGTAGGCTTCGTAGGTCATCCAACTCGTCGGCGCGCCGAAGACGCCCGCGCCGTCGAGCGACCAGGTGCTCGGGATGATGACTTTGTCGACCGACGGGCGTTCCACGCCGAAGAAGAGGGTGGGCTCGTGAAGCTGGTTGATGATTCCGAGCGGCGCGAGCACGCGGCCGGCGCGGACGCTGATCGGGTCGGACAGCAGGAAATCGACATACAACTGCTCGAGGGAAATCTCGCCGCCGGAGCCGGAGGAGACATACGCGTGTTCGAGTTCAACCTCGGAGCTGACGCGAATCCAATCCGCGAATTCGTAGCCGACGTACATCACTAGGCGATGAATATCGATCATGCTCTTTCCGCCATCGACGAAGTTGGCGTGGATCTCGCCGTAGCCGCCGAGCGTCAGCTTGCTTTCGGTTTCGGTGACCGCGGCGAGATCGTTCTTCTCGCCTTTGAGCGCGGCCAGTTCGGCCCGGGTGTTCGCCATTTCCTTTTCCAGCGCGGCGAGGCGGTCTTCCTCGGCCGCGGCCGCGCCAAGGGTGAAGGTCGCGACGAGAGCCGCGACGCCGATCGTTTTCAATACGTGATGTTTCATGTTGTTTCTCCTTTGATGAATCACCAACGGGTCGTCAGGCGGGAAGATCGGGGAAAAAGACGTGGCCGCGGCGGATGATTGAGAGAGGAAAGATATCCCTCCCCGCATGGACCCGCGTCGCGTGACGATCATTTAAACCAGAAACTCCGCACCCAACGTTCGGTTCATCCGCTGAACCCGCTCGCCGGAAAATTCGTTTTTTAAACAACCCTCAGGGCCACCCTGACAGGACGCGTGATTTCCTTGTTAATTGGAAATCGCGGCCAAACTTAGCCTCGCCTAAGAAAATGTCAACCCCTTGTTGGAATAAAATCTAAACGCGGGCGGGTTATTCATAATAAAAACCATTGTATGATGGTTGACGCGAATTTTTCGGTTGGGTAATGTGCGCGCTCGTTTTTACCACAAAATGGTGTTTCTAACCTAAATTAAGGAAAGGTGCTAAACAATGGCTACTAAAGTTGGAATTAACGGTTTCGGCCGTATTGGACGTATGGTTTTCCGCGCTGCCGCGGCTCGCGAAGACATCGAAATCGTAGGCATCAACGACCTGCTGGACGTTGACTACCTCGCGTACATGCTCAAGTACGACTCCGTACACGGCAAATTCGCCGGCACGGTTGAAGTAAAAGACGGTTCCCTCGTCGTGAACGGATCCACGATCCGCATCACCGCCGAGCGCGATCCCGCGAACCTCGCATGGGACGCCGTTGGCGCTGAAGTCGTGGTTGAATCCACTGGTTTCTTCCTGACCGACGAAACCGCGCGCAAGCACATCGAAGCCGGCGCGAAGAAAGTGGTTCTTTCCGCTCCTTCCAAGGACGCGACCCCGATGTTCGTTTGCGGCGTCAACACCGACTCCTACGCGGGCCAGGACATCGTTTCCAACGCTTCCTGCACCACCAACTGCCTGGCGCCGGTCGCGAAGGTTCTGAACGACAAGTTCGGCATCGCCAAAGGTCTGATGACCACCGTTCACGCGGC
>JARFRL010000286.1 GCA_029287275.1 Pontiella desulfatans | reverse complement strand
CCGTGCCCTTGGTGATGAGTTTGACGCTGTAGACGGTGTTTTTCTGACCGATGCGGTGGGCGCGGTCGGTCGCCTGGGCCTCGACCGCGGGATTCCACCACGGGTCGAAGTGGATGACCATGTCCGCGCCGGTGAGGTTCAGCCCGCTGCCGCCGGCCTTGAGGCTGATGAGGAAGAGGGGAATGGAACGGTCGGAGTTGAAGGTCTTCACGCGCTCTTGCCGATCTTTGGTGGAGCCGTCGAGATAGCAGGATTTCAGTTCCCGCGCTTCCAGTTCCTCGCGGATGATCGAAAGCATGGAGGTGAATTGACTAAAGACCAGAATGCGGTGTCCCGCGTCGAGCGCCTCGTCCACCAGCTCGAAAAACAGCTCCATTTTCGCGGAGGGGAATTCGCTCTTCAGGTTCGGCAGTTTGAGCAGGTCGAGGTGGCAGCAGGTCTGGCGCAGCTGCAACAGGACCTTGAGGATCTGCATGCGCGCCTTGTTGAATCCCTGAGCGCCGACGAGATCGCCGATCTCCTTCTTGGCGCTCTCCGCGAGTTGTTTGTAGACCTTCGCTTGGTCGCCGCTCAGCGAGCAGTGCGCGACGCGCTGGATCTTGTCGGGCAGATCTTTCGCGACGTCCTTCTTCAGGCGCCGCAACAGGAAGGGGTGCAGCTTCCGGCGCAGGCGAATCTGCGCCAGCTCCGCGTCGGGGCCGCCGTTTTGAATGGGCAACTCGTAATTCTCGCGGAAGGCCTTGTGGTTGCCCAGGTATCCGGGCATCAGGAAATCCATGATCGACCACAGATCCGCGACGCTGTTCTCGATCGGCGTGCCGGTCAGCACCAGTTTGTGGCGCGCCTGAATCTTTTTCACGGCGGTGGAGTTTTGCGTGGTTCGGTTTTTGATGTGCTGCGCTTCGTCGAGCACCGCGACCGCGAACATATGTTTCAGATATTCATCCAGATCGCGCCGAATCAGCGCGTAGGAGGTGATCACGATATCGCTGTTCGCGACGTGGTCCCAATAGTCGTGCCGATCGGCGCCGTGCATTTTCTGGACGCGCAGATGCGGAACGAACTTCTCGGCTTCCTCGGCCCAGTTGTCCACCAGGCTCGTGGGACAGATGATCAGCGCGGGCGCGTCCATCGCGTCCTCCTTCTCGCGTTCGAGCGAGAGCCAGGTGAGCGTCTGCAGGGTTTTACCCAGCCCCATCTCGTCGGCCAGAATCCCCGCGAAGCCGGAGCGCTCCAGGAAGCTAAGCCAGTAAACGCCGCTTTTCTGGTAGTCGCGCAACGTGTGCTCCAGCTCTTCGCCGATGTCCACGGGCTCGACGGTGGCCTGCCGATTTTGCGCGTCGGCCTTGCTCGCCCATTCCGGCGCGGTTTCCACGTCCACGCCGTCGAGCGACAACAGCGACGACTGAACATACGCCGCGTGAATGTCGTTCATCTTGAAGGTGCCGGGCTTCTCGCCCGATCCCACCGCGCAATCGCTGAACACGTCGCGGGCGGTTTCGATCGCGTCGATGTCCAGCAGGACGGTGCGGCCCTTTTTCTCGATGAACGCCTCGCCCATGTTGATGGCGCGTTGGATGTCGGCGTCGTCGAGGCTCTGGCCGCTGGAGGTTTCGTAGTCGTAGCCCACCTCGAAAAAACCGGAACTCGCGGAGGAGTTGATGTGGACGACGGGCACGGTCGATTCCGCCTGGTCCATGAACGCCGCGACCATGCCGTCGAGGTCGATCCGCCAACCCATGCGTTGCAGGCGCGGCATGCCGCCACCCAGAAAGTTCAGGACTTCGCGCGTGCCGCGGATTTGGCTGAGCAGGTCGCCGCGGCGCCCGCGGAAACCAACCTCGGTAATGATTTCGAGCGCCTTTTGTTCCGCGTCGGGGTTGCGCACTTGGAAGTCGAGCAGGTCGTCCTCCGCGGGAATCGAGAATCCGCCGAGCGCCTCGTCGCGCCCCGCGATCAGCTGGACGATTCCATACTCCGCGCGCAGCATCGCCGACAGCGCGTGTTGCGTGCCTTCGACCGAAAGCCGAAAGCGCGGCGGCGCGGGCGAGAGCGAAAGCATGTCGGGCGTGACGTTGGTGTCCACCTCGATCATTTGCGAGAGCATGGGCAGTTCGTTCTTCAGGAACGAGGGTACCGCGTCGCGCGGGATTCGGACGGGTCCGTCGTAGATCGCGCGCAACGGGCCCGGCAGCACGGTTTTCAACTTCTGGAAAACGCCGTCCTGAAGAATCCACCCATGCCCGCCGCTCACCACGCAGTCGAAATCCGCGCCGGACTCGGTCTGGAGCGTCAACACGAGCTCGCCGGTCTCCTCGTCGAGCTTCATGTCCACCGACGTGTAGACGATCGCCTCGTCGATCATCAGATAGCCGTCCACGCCGCCTTCGTAAATCGGCTGGTCGCCGCGGAGTTCCAGTACGTTGATGAAGTCGGAGAGCGACGCGGTGAATTTGCCTTTGGCGGGCCCTTCGCAGATGTCTTCGATGACGAACAGCAGGTTGTCGTCGTCTTTGCCGAGCGCGATCGGCTGTTTTTTCGGGACTTCGTTCAGCGGGATGAGCTGGTCGCCGATCTCCACCGCGCACCGCATCGGCACCTGATTCGCGGACAGGTGTTCCCGCCAGCTTTGTTTCAGGATGATCCGCAGTCGCGCGGGCGTTCCGTTGGGGTCGCGGGCGTGGTAGGCCGAATCGTCGAACGCGGCCAACCGCTCGGCGCGGCGTTTCTCCTCCGCCATCTTGTCGACGCGGTGGGGGTCGGAATAGAGCCGCACGGCTTCGAGACCCAGCGCGACCAGGTGCGCGCAGATCACGCCGTCCTCGCGGTTGTCGCGGCACGGGCAGTGGTTTTCCACGAAGCCGTCCGGGAGCACCTCGAATTTCGTGCGCGTGCCGCGGACGCCGATGGCGAGCTGGCCGGTGACGAAGGGCGGGTCGTATTCGACCTTCTCCACTTTGCCTTTTTCAAACAGGGTCATGCCTTTCAGAAAGGTTTTATGACCGGCCCAGTCTTTTAGAATTTTTTGCGTGAAGGGTACGTGCATGG
>JARFRL010000279.1 GCA_029287275.1 Pontiella desulfatans | reverse complement strand
AAGCGGGGGTTGTTCATGGGGTTTTTCATATTCATCGTGGTCGTCGCCGTCTTGATCTTCAAAGCGGCCAAGAACTCGAAAGGTCGCCAGGAGCAATGGCGGCTCGCCGCGGAAAGGCTTGGGCTGGCTCACTACCTCGGGGATTTCGGTGCGGTCGGGACGATCCACGGCGTTCGGAACGGCCACCGCGTCAAGATCTCAACCTTCACCAAAAACAGCGGAAACTCGTCGAGCTCCTACACGAAATACCGCGTGGATTTCCACGAGCGAATTCCCGTTGGGTTTAGAATCACCCGACAAAAATCGGCGCATCGACTCGGCAAGGTGTTCGGCATGCAGGACATCGAAGTGGGCGATCCGTCGTTCGACGACCGGGCCATCATCCAAGGCTCCTTCCCGGATCAAGTCCGCGCCTTCCTGACGCCCGAACGCCGCGACGCGACGCGGCACGCGCTCATCAGCTACAAGGACGTCGTCATCACCAACGAGCACGTCGAAATCAACAAGCCCGGAAAGGACGCCGACGCGGCCGTCATCATCCACACCGCCCGCGTGTTGCTTTCGCTGTGCGACGTCCTGATCGGAACCGAGGCGAAGCCCGCGGTCGAACCCGCCGCCGCGCCGGCCAAAGAACCGCCGCCGCCGATCTTCGAACCGGTCGAGCCCGCGTTCAATCCGCAGCTCTCCGCCAACCCCGTCGTGCCCGATCCGCCGATGGTGGATGTCGAGGAACCGTTGGAGGAGCCGCCCGTGGAACGCGCGCCGGTCGAATCCGCTCCCGCTCCGGAGCCCGCGACGGTGATGGATTTGAAGACGATCGCGAAGGAGCTATACGCCAGCGACGCCGGCGCCGCGATGGTCGTGGCGAAACGCTTCGCGGAGGTTTATCAAGGTCGCCGCGTCATCGGATCCGGCACGCTCAGGCGGGTCCGAAAATTCACCTATGATCCCGTCTTCACCAACACCAAAGGCGTGAAAGCGACCATCGACCTCTGCCAGCTGGCGGGAACCTATTCAAAAATCAAGGTTGGCGCCGAGGTCTGTTTCGCGGCCGAGGAATACGACGCGCTGAAGGTGAAAGAGGGAACGCGGATTTCAATTTCCGGAACGCTGACCGCCCAGGACGGCCCGATGCACCAGTTCTACGTGGTTGCCGACTAATCCTCCGCGATCGTGAAATCGATGATCACCGGCCGATGATCCGACCCGACGTCGCCACCCACCATCCGATTGTGAACGACGATCTCTTTGGAGTGCAGCGCGTGATCGAGCGGGATCTTCAGAAACGCGTTGCCCACCCAGCTCGGTTGAAAGCCGAAGCCCTTCATGCTGTTTTTCAGTCCCGTTTCCATGACGCGTTTGAACCAGTATGAAAACGGCGTGACGTTCAAGTCGCCGAGCAGCAGCACCGGATCTTTTTGGTTCGCGGCGAGGGCGGGGAGTTCCGCGAGCTGTTCGTTTCGGCGTTCCGAATACAACCTTCCCATCGGTGGCGGCGGGTGCGTGCCGATGAAGGAAAGGTCGTCGTTGGGCAGTCGTATCGTCGCGACGACGCTGGGGACTTCGGCGCGGCCGATTTGAATTATACGCGCGTCCTTCAGCGGATGTTTGCTGAGCAGCATGATGCCGAAACATCCCTTTTGGGGTTCCGCGACGCGGTGGGGATAGGTCGCGTTCAGGACCGCGAGCTCGGCGGCCCATTTGGGCGTGACCTCTTCCAGCAGCAGGATGTCCGGCTTGGCCGTTCGGATGGCCGCGAGCACGTCTTCCGTGTTGCCGTTGCCGGCGTTGATGTTCATCAGCATGGCGCGGGTCGGTTGCTTGGTCGGCGGCGCGGGTTTTCCGAAATAGAGGGGCAGAACGAAGGCGTAGTTGACCGCGGCGAGCAGCACCAGCGCGGCCGCGCGCGCGTTCAATCGCTTCCAGAGCGCGACCCCGATGAGCGGCAGGCAAAGTTGCATGTACTGCACGCGGAAGTGCGAGAACAAATCGAGGAACCAATTAAACCGCCCGAGAAACCCGAACACCGTCGCGGCCGCGAGCCCCACCGCGAGCAGATCGATGATTCCGTTGACGCTAAGGGGGTTCCGTTTTCGTTTCATGGTCTGTTCCGTTCGATCATGAAGGGTCGGGCGCGAAGCGGGAGCGACCGGAAATGGTGGACGCCGGTTTTCCGGTAGCAGCTCCCTTCGCTCACCACGCTCGGGAACGTGTCATAAAATTGTTTCTTGGTCATGATGAAATAGAGGTTCGGCGTGACCACGCAAAAGCGCTGGTTCATTTCCAGCGGTTCAATCCATTTGGCGTTGAAACTCAGTTGAGGGTGTTCGTATGAAGCCGCGACTTCCACGCCGTTGAAAGTCAGCTTTCGCGCCTGCTTCCCGCGGGCGGACGGCTCGAACCGGTAGGACCGCGCGTCGATGATCCGTTCGTGGGGAGTCGCCTCGGCCAGTTGGAGGAACTCTTCCCACACCGCCGCGTAGCGCTTCGCGTGTTTCGCCTGGAAGAACGAGAGCACCTCGGCCCGTCCGACGTGTGTTTTCCAGTCGGTTTTGGGGATGTGAAAATAGTTGCAGGGATGGATGTTGCGAACGGCGCGCCAACGCAACGCCTCGGAGGACCAGTTCGGATAATCGGTGTCGTCGTCTTTCGCGTCGTAAACAGCCGCGACATGCCAGCCCGCGCTATTGATGGTTTCGGGGAGTTTCACGCGAAACATCTCGCACGGAATGGATTCGATCGCGGCCGGGAAATCATCCAGCAGCGCGGTGTTCTGATTAAACAGCTGGTGGTGGATCCACCACGCGGGGGAGTTGTCGGTGGGGCGCAGGCGACTTCCACAGGCGACGCGCTCGTCAACCCCGCGGGTTTGCCGCCCCACGTTCCGGGTGAGGAAGATCGGATCCGTTCCCCGCAGATACGCGACGAGTTTTTCGTGGAACGTTTCGACGAGCTCAGGATCGGGAAGAACGTGCCGCGCGTGTTTGTCGTATAGCTGCTCCAGAGGGCCTTCAAACGCGTCCGGGGCCATGGGAATGGACTTAGACATCGATCACGATTCCGCACCACTTGCCGTCGCCGTCGCGGGAGACTTCCTTGCAACCGAGTTCGATGAAGGTGTCGGCCACGGCGTCGGCCTCGATCTCGCGGATGCCGCTGAGCAGGATCCGTTTTTTCGCGGCGCGTTTGATTTCCGGCGCGGCCATGAGCAGGACGGAGGTCAGGATGTTGGCGCAGACCAGGTCGGCGGGTTCGGCGTTCCAGCCGGGCTCGAGCACGTTGGCTTGAAAAAAACGGATTTGGCCTTCGACGCCGTTGCGGGCCGCGTTGACTTCGCATTGATCGACGCAGACGGGGTCGAAGTCGAACGCGGAAACGGTGGGCACGCCGAGTTTGATCGCGGCGATGGAGAGAATGCCGCTACCGGTTCCCGCGTCGATCAGGGTGTTGATGTCCAGCGTTTGGACCGCGGCTTCCAGCGCCTCGAGGCAGAACTTGGTGGTGAAGTGCCCGCCGGTGCCGAAGCTCAGCCCGGGATTGATGATGATGTTGGTCTTTTCGTCGTCGGGCGCGTCTTCCCATTCGGGCACGACGCGCAGGGTCTTGCCCAGCTCCATGGTTTTGAAGTGGTGTCGCCAGAAGGTGGTCCAATCCTGTTCCTTGTATTCCTTCGCCTCCGCGGCTCGGACGCCCAGGTCGGCGGGCAGGCTTTTTTTCGCGATCTCGGCTTCCAACAGCGAGTCGAAATAGATCTCGATCCGGGTTTCCTCCGCCTGGGGGTTGCTCACTTCGATCGGCTCTTTTTGGAGCGCGCCGCGAATCCATTCGCACGCGGGCTCAACGTGGTTGTTCGGAACGAGCAGGTTCAGTTGCCCGCCGCTGTTTTTGTTTTCCTCGGTCATGGCCAAGGTTCTAGTCCAGACGGCGGAGCAAGTCCACTTTGAACGGGCGCGATAATTTAGATCTAAAATTTATGGTAAACGCGCCCCTTATGTCGCTTAATCCGCGAGGTGTTTGGAATCCGCGTGGCCACCGCGCCGCGGGGTCGACGCGCTAGAAAAGGGATTGATCATGAAGACAAAACGATTTTCATCGAAAACGTTCACCCTTCTGATCGCGCTCCTCGCCGTCGGCGCGGGCGCGGCGAAGCCGAACGTGGTGCTGATTCTTGCCGACGATCTGGGATACGGCGATCTGTCCTGCTACGGCCAAGAGGCTTATCAAACCCCCGCCATCGACCAGCTGGCCGCGGACGGCGCGCGCGCGACGGATTATTACGTGCCCGTTCCATACTGCTCGCCGTCGCGGGCCGCGCTGCTGACCGGCCGGTTTCCCACGCGCACCGGGATGACGCGCAACCCGCACCCGGACACCACGCCGGAAGCCGACGTGGTCGGACTGCCGGCCGAAGAGATCACGCTGGGCGAAGTGTTTCAAGGCGCCGGCTACAAGACCTCCATCATTGGCAAGTGGCATCTCGGGCACAAGGAGCGCTTTTACCCGACGCGGCACGGGTTCGACTCCTATTACGGGTTGCTCTATTCGAACGAAATGCTTCCGATCCAGATCATGCTGAACGAAGAGGTGTTCGAGAAACCCGTCGATCAGCGAACCCTCACGACCAAATACACGGAGCGCGCGATCGAGTTCATCGAGGAAAACGCGGGCGGCCCGTTCTTCCTCTATCTCGCGCACTCCATGCCGCATATTCCGCTGGCCGTGTCGGACAAATACTACACGCCCGAGACGCCCGACGATCTGTACCACGACGTGATCCGCGAGCTCGATTGGTCGGTCGGGGAAGTGATGAAGGTGCTTGAGGCCAAAGGAATCCTTGAAAACACCATCGTGATCTTCACGTCGGACAACGGGCCGCATTACGGCGGCAGCACGGGCGGTTTCAAAGGCAAGAAAGCGACGTCGTGGGAGGGGGGCACGCGGGTCCCCTTCATCATTCGGAACCCTTCCATGTTTCCCAAAAGCGAAACGATTGAAACGCCCATCTGGTCGTTGGACCTCTTTCCCACGCTCCTGCGGCTGTGCGGTCTGGACGCGCCGAAGGGCGTCGCGCTGGACGGGGAGGACATCACGAAAATTTTGAGAGGAGAATCGACAGCGCACGCGCCGATTTTCTCCTGCCACAATGAAAAGATCATCACGATCCGCGACGGCGACTGGAAGCTTTTCGTCACCAAGCCTCTTTATCTCAGCGCGCGCGATCTGAATCCCGACTGGGTCGACCCGAAAGCGCCGAACGGCACCAACATCATCGCACAGGCGGAACAAGCCACGCCCATGGATTATCCCGGGATCGTTCCGGAAGAATTCGACAATCACAACCCGCTGTTCAATCTGGACCAAGACCCGAGCGAAATGGTCGACCTCACGAAATCCCATCCGGAAGTCGTCTCCTCTTTGCGGAAGAAACGCGACCAATTCGAATCGAACCTCCAGGAGAAAAAATGACGCCGCGCCTCGTTAAAGACCTTTTCGCTCCGGCGTGCCTGATCGGCGCGCTCTTCGTTTCCGCGCCCGCGTTTTCGGCGGCCGATCCAGCGGATTACGTGGATCCGCGCATCGGGGGCGTCGCGGCCTTCCTGCGGCCCACCTATCCGTTCACGCACCAGCCGAACCAAATGTTGCGAACCTATCCCTTCAAAAGCGATTACCTCTCGGACCAGATTAAATGCTTCCCCTTGCAGATCACGACGCATCGCGGCCCCGGTCTTTTATACCTGCGCGTGTCCGCCGGCGAACTTTCGCCCGGCAGCTGGAAGAAACCGATGGTCATCGACCACGACCTCCAAATCACCCGACCCTGGTTTTACCAATGCTACCTGCTGGAAGACGACATCACCGTGCGTCTCGCTCCGGGGAAAAAGGCGGCCATCTATCGGTTCGATTTCGCGCCGGCTCAGCGGAAGAACCTTCTCATTACGGGCTCCTCCAAGATGAAACTGGTATTCCAAGAAGGCAACGCCTTGACCCTCGAAGAGCGTTTTCATTACGAAAGCGCGCACAACCCCGCCCGGAAGCCTTCGGTCATGTCCGTCTGGAGCCATATCGAAGTCACGGACCTCCAAGGCGAATCCGTGAGCGACATCGAGATCGCCGCGAAGAACGGCCGGCTCAGCATCAGCTGCGGCGCGCGGTCGCCTTCCAGCATCCAGCTCAAGTACGCGCTCTCCTACATCAGCGCGGACCAGGCGAAACGCAACTTCGATCTCGAAGTCGCGGCCAAAGACCTGCCGACGCTCGCCGCGGAAGCGCGCGCCGCGTGGGACGCGGCCCTGAACAGCATTCGCGTCGAAGGCGGCACGGAAGAACACAAACGCGTCTTTTATTCCGCGCTGTATCGCTGTCATGAGCGCATGGTCGACATCAATGAAGACGGGCGCTACTACAGCGGATACGATGAAAAAGTCCACGCCTCGGACCGACCCTATTACGTCGACGAAGGCGCGTGGGACACCTATCGGGCGCTGCACCCCCTTCGCACGATCATCCATCCCGCGCAACAAGAGGACATGCTCAACTCCCTGACCCAAATGTCCATTGAAGCGGGCGGGTGGATGCCCACCTACGCGCGGGCGACGGGCAACCACCCCTGCATGGTCGGCTACCATTCCTCGGCCTTCTTTCTGGACGCGCGGCGCAAGGGACTCGGGCGGTTCGATATGGACGCGGCCTACGCCGGCATACGAAACAATCTCGAAAACGGCTCGTGGATCCCCTGGCGGCAAGGCGCGCCGCGGACCGAGATCGATCGCTTGACCCGCGAACTCGGCTACATGCCCAGCCTTCAGCCGGGCGAGCCCGAAACCGAGCCGCTGGTTCATTCCTTCGAACGCCGCCAGCCGGTCGCGGTTACCCTGTCGCGGAGTTACGACACCTGGGTGTTATCCGAATTGGCGAAGGACCTCGGGAGGATGGAGGATCATGAAATCTTCGCGGCGCGAAGTCGGGAATACAAACGGCTCTGGCATCCGGAACACCGGCTATTCATGCCGAAAGACCAATCGGGGAAATGGGTCGACATCAATCCCAAGTCCGACGGCGGGCTCGGCTTCCGCGACTATTTCGACGAAAACAACGGATGGACCTACGCCTGGCTGGTACAGCACGACGTCGCCGGTTTAATGGAACTGCTCGGCGGCCCGGACACGATGGTCGCCCGCTTGGATCAACTCTTCCGCGAATCGCTCGGGATGAAGAAGAGCGATTTTTTCGTCAACGGCTCCAACTCCACGGGCATGGTCGGCCAGTTCTCCATGGGCAACGAGCTCTCGCTCCATATTCCCTATCTCTACAACTACTGCGGCGCGCCGTGGAAAACACAGCAACGCGTGCGATTCCTGCTCGACGTCTGGTTTAACGACACGGTGTTCGGCATGCCCGGCGATGAAGACGGAGGGGCCCTCGGCGCGTGGGCCGTGTTCGCCTCGATGGGCTTCTTTCAAGTGACGCCCGGCATCCCGGTTTACGCGCTCAACAGTCCGGTCTTCTCGGACGTGGCGATCCAGCTCCCGGAAAACCGCGTGTTCAAAATTTCCGCGCCGGACGTGAGCTCGCGGAATAAATACATCCAACGCGCCACCTTGAACGGCGAGCCGCTTCTGACACCCTTCATCACCCACGCGCAAATCATGGCCGGGGGGGAGCTGGTGTTCGAGCTGGGCGAAAAGCCCAACCGAGCCTGGGGAACCCAGTCGCCTTTTTGAGGGGGGTCTCGCGGATTTATCTGGTCCGCGAGAGCGCGCGGCTGGAATCGGCCTCGATGATTTTCTGGAGCAGGCTGACGCCTTGTTCGGCCATTTCGGGATTGGACTTGAACAGGTTTTTTTCCTCCATCGGATCCTTGGCGATGTTGTAGAGCTCGGGTTGGCCCTTGGTGATCAGGGTTTCGGGATCGTTCCGACTTTTTGGAAATTGGTTGTCGATGTATTTCCAGTCGCCGAAGCGCACGTACTTCCGGCCGGCGACGTCGCGGCTGATGAAGTTGGCGCGGGTCTCTGGCCCCGTCGGCTTGGCGATGAGGGGGAGGAAGCTGACGCTGTCGCGGGCGCCGTCTTGCGCGGCGATCTCGTCGCCCGTCACCAGATGGGCCAGGGTTCCGAAGATGTCGACGGTGCAGACGAGCGCGTCGCACTCGCCTTTGGGTTTCACCTTGGCGGGCCAGTTGACGATGAAGGGCACGTGGGAGCCGCCGTTGTAGATCAGGTGTTTGTCGCCGCGGTTTTCCCCGTTGAATTCAAAGCCTTTGTCGTAGGCGGTTTTGGCCGGCGCGTCTCTTTTCGGAAGGTCGCCGCCGTTGTCCGCGGTGAAGATGATGAGCGTGTTTTCATCGAGCCCGCGCTGTTTGAGCGCGGCGACCAGGTTGCCGACTTCGAGATCCACGTCTTGAATAAAGTCGCCATAGTCGCCGCATCCGCTTTTTCCTTTCATGGCGTCGGATGGGGAGATCGGGTTGTGCACCGCGGGAAAGGCGTGGTAGAGGAAGAAGGGGGTGTCCTTCGGCAGGCTGTCGATCCAGTCGATCGACCGTTGGGTGCATTCGCTCATCACCTCGACGCAAACGCGCTGGGGGGCGTCGTAGCCGATGTAGGGGCGGCCGTAGGAGCTTTTTCCGTAGGCCTCGATCTTATCCGACCGCAACCCGTAGATGTGGTCGTTTTCAATCCAAACCTTATGCAGATCATCCAGATTGTTGGGAACCGCGAACTGGTAGTTGAAGCCCACGTCGTTGGGGCCGGGTTTGATCGTGCCGAGCAGGTTTTCGAATTGTTTCTCCGCGGTGTAGCCGAGGTGCCATTTCCCCACGATGGCCGTCTGGTAGCCTTGCTTTCGCAGAAAGGAGGCGACGGTTTCCGTGTCGGGATCGATGATGAGTCCGTCGCTGTTGTTCACGACGCCGGTTTTAAGCGCGCCGCGCCAGGAATATTCGCCGGTAACGATGCCGTAGCGCGTGGGCGTGCAGACGGAGCCGGAGGTGTAGGCTTGCGTGAATTTGACGCCCTCGTTCACGAGCGCGTCGAGGTTGGGGGTTTTCACGTATTTTTCGGGCGCGCCGTAGGCGTTGATCGATCCGTACCCGAAGTCGTCCGCCAACATTAAGATGATATTCGGTTTATACGCGCGGCCTTCGGATCGGGGCGCGCCGAGCAGCGCGAAAAGAAGAGCGAGGCCGAGCACGCGCGCGGCAAGAAAAGAGCCAGTGATTTTCATGGGTTGCTTCCGGATTTTAAAATGGTGACGATATAATTGATGAAACGTTTATTAATTAGTGTTTTAGGACACAAATAAGCACGAATTACTACATGAGTCGCCGAGGGACTACAATTGAAATGAGAAAGAAGGGGATTTAGCGAAAGGCCGCGCCGCGCTATTTCCGGTGCCGGGCTTGCCGCGCCGGACTCGAACCGCGCTCCTCGGCCGCGTCGCCGACCGTTCGCGGCTCCGCCGCCGCGTGTTTTTTCAGGAACCCGGGCACGTCGGGCCGATCGCCGCGTTGATAGTCCATCCAAAGGGCCGCCGCGGCGGTGTTTTCTTCGAGGCCCTTTTCCGCGGTCAGAAACTCCAGCAGCAGTTTCGCGAGGCGGACCATGTGCAGGTTTCCGGTGGCGTTGGTTCGCGCGTAGAGCCAGTCCGAAAACGCCATGAAGGCCGCGAAGGCCGACGGCGCGGTGTTCCAGATCAACGGCGCGGCGTGGATGAACTGGCCGTTGTTGACCACCAGATTCCAGTAGCGCGCGAAACGTTGGACGCGCTGCATCTCCTCGAAGCGGATCAGGCGGGTGCTCAGAATCTCGTAGGGCGCGCGCGGACTGTAAACCATGTTCCAGTCGCGCGAATGCCGATCGATCGGGGCGCCGCGCAGCCGTTTCAGAATCCCGAGTTGAATTTCCTGGGGGTTGAGCGCCAGCAACCGGTTGAAGCCCGCCTCGAAGCTCGCGAGATCCTCGCCGGGCAGTCCCGCGATGAGGTCGGAATGAATATGCACGCCGGTCTCCGCGCGCAGACGCCGCATGTTCGCCTCGATCTTCGCGATGTTCAGCGGCCGCTGAATCCGATGGGCCACCGCTTCGTTGAAGGTCTGAACGCCAACCTCGAACTGCAGCATCCCCGGCGGGCAATCCGCGACCGCGGCCATCAGCTCGTCCGGCAGATG
>JARFRL010000278.1 GCA_029287275.1 Pontiella desulfatans | reverse complement strand
TGCCGCTGACCGTTTCCAGATCATGCTGACACGATTTTCCGCGCCAAGGCTTGGAAATCCCCGCGCTTTGGAAAATGATGTGTCGCATGAACCCACTCGAAGACATCATCCGAAAGAACAGCGAGCCGATCGCGCCCCTCCCCACCGAAACCGAACCGCGCCTGAACAAGCTTGCGGGCGTGAAAGCCGTTTTGTTCGACGTCTACGGAACATTGATCATTTCCGGTTCGGGCGATGTCGGCACCGCGACCGCGGTGGACACGGCCGAGGCGTTGACGCAAGCGCTGGTGGTCTCGGGCTTCCAAGGCGACCCGGAAACCGCGGGCCTGCTCGGCAAGGACATGCTCAGGACCGAGATTCTGGAATGGCACGCGGCCGGACACGCCGCGGGCGCGGATTACCCCGAGGTCGAGATCATCAAAGTGTGGAAGAAAATCGTCGAGAGCCTTTGCCAGACCGAGGCGTTGCGAAAGGTCGAAATCGATATGGATCAGATCCGGCGTCTGGGCTTGGAATATGAATGCCGCGTGAATCCGGTTTATCCGATGCCGGGGTGCTTGGACACGCTGCGGCGACTGAACGAGCGCGGATTGCCCATGGGGATCGTTTCAAACGCGCAATTCTACACGCCCCTCATTTTCCAGGCGTTCTTCGATCAAACCGTCGAGCAGATCGGGTTTGATCCGGATTGCTGCGTCTGGTCCTTCAAGGAACTCAAAGCGAAACCTTCCGCGGATCTTTTCCCCAAAGCGGGCAAGTTTCTAGAGAAAAACCATGGCGTCAAACTCTCGGAAACGGTTTACGTCGGCAACGACATGCTCAACGACATGTACACCGCGAAGGAAGCGGGATGCAAAACGGTGTTGTTCGCGGGCGACAAGCGATCGTTGCGCTTGCGCGAGGACGACGAACGTTGCGCGAATCTGACGCCCGACGCGGTCGTCACGTCGCTCGAGCAATTGCTCGAGATTATCTAACGGCGGCTTTCAGGCTTTCCAGCGCCTCGTCCGGCACGCGCAACTGCCCGAATCCGGTTCCAAGCCTCAGGTCGGGCGTGTTGGCGCCATGGAAATCGGTGCCGCCGGTACAGATCAGGCCAAGCTCGTCGGCCCAGTTTTTGAAGCGGGCGATGTTTTCAGGATGGTGCTCGGCGTAGTAAACCTCCAGCCCCCCCAGCCCGCGTTCCGCCAGCCCCGTGATCAGACCCTTCATTTGGTCCTCGGGCAAATAAACGGTCGCGGGATGCGCGAGAACGGAAACACCGCCGGCTTTCTTGATGAGTTCGATGCACTCGCGGGCGGTGTACCGATAGCGCTCGACGTACGCGGGGCGTCCTTTTCCGAGCAGCAGATCGAACGCGGCTTTGCGGTTTTTGACATGACCCCGTTTCACCAACGCCTCCGCGAAGTGCGGCCGACCGACGACGTCCGCGCCGACCTCGTTCTCCACGTCGCTCCACATGAGGCGATATCCGAGTTTGTTGAGTTTTTTAAGAATCTCGAAATTCCGCTCCGTACGCCCTTCACGAACCTTGTCGATTTTTTCGAGCAGCTCGCCGCAGGCGTGGTCGATGTAATAGCCCAGAATGTGCATGGTGCCGCGCGCGCATTCCGCGCTGAGCTCGATGCCTGGAACCACTTCCACCGAAGAGTTTTTCGCGGCTTCCAACAGCGGATCGACGCCGCCGACGGTGTCGTGGTCGGTCAGCGCCATCGCCTTCAGGCCGCGCCCCTCGGCCATGGCGATCAGCTCGGCGGGCGTGTTGGTCCCGTCCGAATAAATAGAATGTACATGCAAGTCAATCACGAGAAATCCAATCTTTCGAATCGTACACTATAGGCTCGAGACCGCGGCGAGCCAAACCTCGATTGCCCCAAAACTCAAGTTATGCGGGCACTCTCCCGCGAAATAGGCTTTAAAACCACGCCCTCCATCCTTATGTTACGCCTTCCATGTTGCACGGGAGAACGTGGTACTATCGTGCTTGTTTTTGGGAGTAACTTCAAGGCGGCGGGCACGACTCAGCGTATCATACGCGCTTTTAATTGAATCTGAACATCAACGAAGGGCTGGGAAAAATGGATTTAAAACTGATCGGGAACACGATACGTGGACTTTCAATGGACGGCGTGCAAGCCGCGAACTCGGGGCATCCGGGCATGCCGATGGGCATGGCCGACGTGGCCGCGGTGCTCTGGGCGAAATATCTGAAACACAACCCGGTCAATCCCGCGTGGCCCGACCGCGACCGTTTCATTCTCTCCGCCGGCCACGGCTCCATGCTGCACTACTCCCTCCTCCACCTCGCGGGCTACGACCTGCCGCTCGAGGAACTAAAGAACTTCCGCCAATGGGGCTCCAAGACCGCGGGCCATCCGGAATACGGCCACACGGTCGGCGTCGAAACCACCACCGGCCCGCTCGGACAAGGCTGCGCGAACGCCGTCGGCATGACCATCGCCGAAAAAATGCTCGCCGCGCGGTTCAACTCGGACGACCACCAGCTGGTCGATCACCACACCTACGTCATCGCCTCCGAAGGCGAATTCGAAGAAGGCGTTTCCCACGAGATCTTCTCGCTCGCGGGCAACCATGGCCTGGGTAAACTGGTCGTCTTCTACGACCAGAACTTCATCTCCATCGAAGGCGACACGCACATCACCTACACCGACGACGTGACCAAGCGCATGGAAGCCTACGACTGGCACGTTCAGGAAATCGACGGCCACGACCACGCCGCCATCGGCGCCGCGATCGAAGCGGCCCAGGCCGAAACCGAAAAGCCCTCCGTCATCATCTGCAACACCACCATCGGCTTCGGTTCGCCGAACAAGGCCGGCGGACACGACGTGCACGGCGCGCCGCTGGGCGAAGAGGAAATCGTCGCCACGAAGAAAAACCTCGGCATGCCGGAAGAAAAATTCCACGTGCCCGCGGAAGTCTACGAAGCGTTCAAGGTCTCCGCCGCGGAAAACGCCCAAACCGAAGCCCTGTGGAACGCCGCCTTCGCCAAGTTCGCGCGGGCCGATTCAGCGAAAGCGCTGGAGTGGGACATCGCCCAGCGCGGCGAGATTCCGAAACTGAAAGAGGCGCTGCCGGTATTCGAAAAAGGGTCGTCGATGGCGACGCGCTCTTCGTCCGGCAAGGTCATCAACTCGCTCGCGAAAGCGTTGCCGTTCCTGGTGGGCGGCTCCGCCGACCTCGCGCCGTCGAACAACACCTACATGGCCGGCCTCGGCGACATTGGAAAAGAC
>JARFRL010000406.1 GCA_029287275.1 Pontiella desulfatans | reverse complement strand
GTCGACTCCACCGAGCTCGCGACCATTCAGGCCAAACCCAACTTCAAGCAGCTCGGGCCGAAACTCGGGCCGCTCATGAAAAAAGCCGTGCCGCTGATCAACGGGCTGACCAACGAGCAGATCGCCGCGCTTTCCGGCGGAGAAACCGTCGCGGTGGAAATGGACGGTCAACGCGTCGAGCTGACCGCGAGCGACATCGATGTCGTCCGCAACCCGAAAGACGGCATGGCCGTCAGCGCCGAGGGCTCGCTCGTCGTGGGCATCGACACGCAGTTGAACGCCGATCTGATTTCCGAGGGCCTCGCCCGCGAATTCGTCAACAAGGTGCAGAGCATCCGTAAAGAGATGGATCTCGAGGTCACCCAGCGGATTCATATCGCGTTTGGATCCGACGAAGAGGTCGAATCCGCGGTTCTGGAGCGCAAGAGTTACATCGAAGCGGAAACGTTGGCGCTTTCCTGCGAAAAGACCGATTTAGGCGGAGAAAACAACGTAGAGCTGGATTTGAACGGACACGCGTGTTGGGTGTCTATCACTGCCGCGGAGTAATAGGCGGATATGTTGATTGACACCGAATAGGGTGGATGATAAATACCCAACCCTTTATTCGGGTTCTGAACTGAATCTTGACTGGAGAACACTCGATAATGGCTACGAAAAAGACAGCGAAAAAGGCGCCCGCGAAGAAGGCCGCCGCGAAAGCAACCCCTTCCAAAAAGCCCGCGAAGAAAGCCACCGCGAAAAAGGAAGTCGCTCCCGTCGCGATGACCAGTGGCGGCCCTTTGACCGGCAAGGTGGGGAAAAACAAACACTTCACCGCCAAGCAACTCAGAGAACAGCTGCGGCGTTTGCTTGAGCTCCGCGAGCGAGTGACGGGTGAAATCATCTCCATCAACCGCGACTCCCTCAGTCAGAACGACCGCGATCCTTCGCTCTCCGATCAGGGCACCGACACCTTCGACCGCGAATTCGCGTTGAACCAGCTTTCGAGCGAGCAGGATGTGCTGTTCGAAATCGACGAAGCGATTCGCCGCATCGAAAAAGGCGCCTACGGCATCTGCGAGATGACCGAAGTTCCGATCAACATCGAGCGCCTCGAGGCGTTGCCATACGTTCGTTACTCGATCAAGGCGCAGTCCGAAATCGAGAAGGGGCAACACACGACTTACCGCCCGTTCGGCTCCACCATGCACGGCATGTAATCAGCCCGAAAGGCCCGAATGCTTGTTCTCCTGATTGGTTTGGCCATTCTGTTTTTGGATCAACTCACCAAGGAGGCCGTTCGGGCCAACTTCGTCTACAACGAATCCCGCCCCGTCATCGAGGGCTTCTTCAACCTCGTCTACGTCCGCAACGACGGCGCGGCTTGGAACATCCTGAGCGGACAAAGCATCGTTCTGATTCTCATCTCGCTCGGCGTGCTCGTCGCGCTGTTTGTTTTTCAAAAGAAGATCGTCGACGGAAAAACGCTCAACAAGGTGCTGATGGGTCTGCTCATTGGCGGCATCGCGGGAAACCTCATCGATCGAATCCGTTTCGGATGGGTGACCGACTTCCTCGACTTCGAGTTCGGCGCCTACCACTATCCCTCCTTCAACGTCGCGGACTCCGCGATCTGCGTCGTGTTCGTGGTCTATCTGATCACCAGTTTCTTCCAGAAAAAGGAAGAAAACGAACAATGACCGTATCGGCCAATTTCCTGGTCGGCACCACGGCATCCGGCAAAAGCGCCGTCGCGCAGCACCTCGCCGAGCGCGCGGGCCAGCTGATCGTCTCCGCGGACTCGATGAACATCTACCGCGGCATGGACATCGGCACCGCCAAACCCACCGCGGCCGACCGCGCCAAAGCCGATTACGCGGGCTTCGATCTGGCCGACCCCACGGAAAATTTCAATGTCGCGGCCTATCTCGCCGCCACGCGTCCCGCCTTCGAATCCGGCCGCGACGTCATCGTCGCGGGAGGAACGGGGCTCTACGTCAAATGTCTGACCGAAGGGTTCGACGACGTGCCACCGGAAAACGCCGCCTTGCGCGCCGAGCTCGAGGCGCTCGACTTTTCCGCGCTCGAACGCCGCGCCAAGGAAGGCGCCGCCGACTTGTACGCGAACCTGACGGAGGACGACCGCCGGAATCCGCGGCGGTTGATTCGGATCCTCGAGAAAAACGGGGCCGCGATGGGGAAGTGGAATTCAAAACCCAAGCCGGCCATCGTGGGCCTGCGCGTCGAACGCGAGGTGCTGCTGAAACGCGTCGAGGCGCGCGTCGAGTCGATGTACTCCGCCGGACTGCTCGACGAGGCGCGGCAGCTGATCCAACTCGATCTCTCCCGGACCGCCGCGCAGGCGATCGGGTACGCCGAGGCCTTCGCCGTCCTGCGAAATGAAATGACGCTCGAAGAAGCCCAGGAAAAAACCATCATCCGAACGCGCCAGCTCGCGAAACGCCAGATGACCTGGTTTCGCAACCAGCTCAACGTGGAGTGGATCGACGTCGCGGAATTCGACTCGCTGGAAAAACTCGCCGCCGCGGTTTCCGCCGCGTGGCGAAGAATCGGCCCCGCGCCCATCATTTTGGATTAATGCTCAATGGACTTGCTTGAAACGAAGAACAACGAAACCGAAACCGTCCTGCTGATCGGCGTGCTGTTGCGCGGCGAGGAGGAGTGGCGCGTCAAAGACACCATGGACGAACTCGCGCAGCTCGCCGAGAGCGCCGGCGCGCTCGTGGCGGGCCGTTTTCTGGTGCGCCAGCAAAAGATCAAAGCGGGCCATTACATCGGCACCGGCAAGGCCGAGGAGATTTCGGACTGGATCAAGGAAAACCGCGTTTCGATGGTGGTGTTCGACGACGATCTAACGCCCGCGCAGGGACGCAACCTCCAGAATGTTTTCGAGACCCGCGTGCTCGACCGCACGCAGCTCATCCTCGATATCTTCGCGCAGCGCGCCCAGACCAAAGAAGGCTGTCTGCAGGTCGAGCTCGCGCAGCATCAATACCTGTTGCCGCGGTTGCGCAACATGTGGACGCACTTGGAACGTCAGAAAGGCGGCATTGGCCTGCGCGGGCCGGGCGAAACACAGCTCGAGATGGACCGCCGCCGTCTGCAGGATTTGGTGCGCACCCTCAAGCGCGATCTGGAGC
>JARFRL010000128.1 GCA_029287275.1 Pontiella desulfatans | reverse complement strand
TTTCCCGATTCGATAGAGATGGGTTTTGGTGCGTAGGATCAACGCGTCGTCCAGCGCGACCGGCGAAGCCATGAAACCTTCATCCAGCTCGTTTTCGGCCAGCGACTCGAAGACGCGGCCGGCGCGCGACACGGTGGCCTTTCCCCGCTCGCCGAAACAATAGAGCCGGTCGCCCGCGAGCAGCAGCGACGCGACATGGTTGCCGCCCAGCCGCTCGCGCCAAACGAGCGCGCCCGTGTTGATGTCCAGACAAGTGACCCCGCCGCTATTTCCAAGCATGAAGAGCAGATCGCCTTTCACCACCGGCGAAGGCGTCGTGGGAACATCCTTGCTTTTAAAGCGCCACTTCACGTGGGTTTTCGTGACGTCGCCGCGGCCGTCCGGACGGATCGCGAGCATTTCAGTGGAGCGGTTGCCCGTCGTGACAAGCACGAGACCCTCGCCGAAAACCGGGCTGACCGAAGCCGTATGGCCGGCGTTGGTCACTTTCCAGATGGCTTCGCCGGTGCTCGGTTCATACGCGAAAATGGCGGAAGACGCCGGGCTGATCAGTTGCTCTTTTCCCGCGACCTCCACCACCAGCGGCGTGCAGAACGCCTTGCGGAAGTCGCCCTCGCGTTTCGGTTTTCCGCTCTCGTCGAGATCGGTCCACTCGATGTCGCGGTCGGTTCGCCATACGGTCTTGCCGTCACGCTTGTCGAGCGCGGTCAAATACTGTTGGTCCACGCCGTCAAACGTCAGAATCAGCAAATCGTCGTGAAGGATCGCGGAGGAGCCCGGGCCGCGGTAATGCCGGCAGGGCAGATCGGCGCGCTTCCAAATCACCTCGGCGGTGGCGGCGTCGAGGCAGGCGGTTCCATAGCTGCCGAAATGGACGTAGACGCGCCCCTTCTCCATCGCGGCGGACGGCGCGGCGTAGCAGTTGACGCTGTTGCCGAGCGGCTCTGGATCGTCGTGATGGAACAGCTTTTTCTCGTGAAGAATTTTCCCGGACTTCGCGTCCACGCAGAACGCGAAATAGTCGTTCCCCTCCTTCGTCGCGCTGGTCAGCCAGATTCGGTCGTCCAGAACGACCGGCGTCGACCAACCCCGATGAGGAATCGCGGTTTTCCACGCCACGTTCTCGGTCTCGCTCCAACGCAGCGGAAGCGCCGCGGCCTCCACCTCGGCTCGGCCATCGCCCGTCGGCCCGCGGAATTCCGGCCAACCACCCGCGCCCACGCGCGCCGTTCCGGCCCACAGCGCCAAGCCCATCCAGATCCACCTCATACGATTCTCCTATGACAACCCGGATCGAACGTATCGCTTTTCCGCCGCGGCGAAAAGGTTCGGCCGCGCTAAAGCCACGTCACGATTTCATCCAACGCCCGCCGCTCCCGCGTTGGGCGCGCGCCCGCGGGCCAGCCGACCGTGATCAGACCGACGGGCTCGATCGACCGCGGCCACCCGACGATTTCGCGGACCTTCTTCGGCTTGATCCACCCGATCCAGCAGGTCCCCAAGCCAAGCTCCTCGGCTTGCAAAACAAGATGCTCGCCCGCGATGCCGAGGTCGAGCAGCGGATAATCCACGCCCGAAATCTTGTTCGCGATCTTATGCGTGATCACCGACCGCTCCATGCCCAGCGCGACGATCGCCCCCGCGTTCTCCGCCCAGCGCATCGGGATGCCGGTCAAAAACGCTTCGTCGATCAATCGCGTCCGCGTCGCCGCGGCCTCCACCACCGCGAAGCGCCACGGTTGTTGGTTGCAGGCCGACGGCGCCAGCCGCGCCGTCTCCAGCATCCGCTCGAGATGTTCCCGCGGCACCGGCCGCGGCTCGTAGGAGCGGCAGCTGGTCCGCCGTTTCACTAGATGTAGGAACGATTCCGTTTTCATGCACGCGGATATATCACACCCGCGCTACTTCAACCAACGGCAAACCCATTCCTCTCCGGCCCAAGGGTAACATCCAAACTCACGATCGTGGTGCTGGATGTTACCTTTTCGAATAGGACCGCGGGCGAGTTCCGGCCTTAAATCGGGTTTGAGTTTGATTCCCGTATCGCATGGCGGTATTTTGCGGAAACATTTCCACAATCGTTTGAATAAGTAATATCCAGGGGGAAACATGAATTCAGTCATCACCAACCTATGGTGGATCGCGCCGATCGCGTCCATCTTCGCGTTGCTGTTCGCCATCTATTTCTACAAGAAGATGATGTCGGCCAGCGAGGGCAACGCGACCATGATCGAAATCGCCGGGCACGTCCGCGAGGGCGCGATGGCTTATCTGTTCCGGCAGTACAAGGTCGTGATTATCGTCTTTATCGTTTTGCTGATCATCTTCCAGGCGTTGGCGCTGATCGGCATTCAGAATCCGTTCGTTCCGATCGCGTTTCTGACCGGCGGCTTCTTCTCGGGCTTGTGCGGCTTCATCGGCATGAAGACCGCGACCGCCGCCTCGGCGCGCACGGCGCAGGGATGTTCCGAAGGGCTCAACCGCGGCCTGCAGGTCGCGTTCCGCTCCGGCGCGGTGATGGGCCTCGTCGTGGTGGGCTTCGGCCTGCTCGACATCTGCCTGTGGTCTCTGGTGCTCGATAAGTTCATCTACACCGACGCCAACATGGCCAGCGGCCTGACTTGGCTGGGCATGGAGCTGGTGCCCGTCGACTGCTCGGTCGCGGAAAAGCTGGTTCACATCACCACCACCATGATCACCTTCGGCATGGGCGCGTCGACCCAGGCGCTGTTCGCCCGCGTCGGCGGCGGCATCTACACCAAGGCGGCGGACGTTGGCGCGGACCTCGTGGGTAAGGTCGAGGCCGGCATTCCGGAAGACGATCCGCGCAACCCGGCCACCATCGCGGACAATGTCGGCGACAACGTCGGCGACGTCGCGGGCATGGGCGCGGATTTGTATGAATCCTATTGCGGCTCGATTCTCGCGACGGCCGCGCTGGGCGCGGCCGTTGGCGCGCACAACGTGATGAACGGCTCCGGCACCGAGGCCGACGCGGTCAAACTCGTCACCGCGCCGATGATCGTCGCGGGCGTGGGCACCGTGCTTTCCATCATCGGCATGTTCATGGTGCGCTGCAAAGAGGGCGCCTCGCAGAAGAGCCTGTTGAACGCGCTGCTCACCGGCACGCTCGGCAGCTCGGTGATGATCGTGATCGCGCTGGTCGCCATGAAGCTATTCGGCGTCATTCCCAGCTGGGGTCTCGTGGGCTCCGTCATCGCGGGCTTGGCCGCGGGCGTGATCATCGGGCAGGCGACGGAATACTACACGTCGGACGAATACAAGCCGACCAAGGGCATCGCCGATCAGGCGGTCATGGGCCCGGCCACCACCATTATCGACGGGCTCGCGACGGGCATGTATTCCGCGGGCATTCCGGTCATCACCATCGTGATCGCCATCATCGCGGCGTTTGGTTTCGCGGACGGTTTCAGTGATATGTCGATGGGCCTCTACGGCATTGGTTTCGCGGCGGTCGGCATGCTCGCCACGTTGGGCATCACCCTCGCGACCGACGCCTACGGACCGATCGCCGACAACGCCGGCGGCAACGCCGAAATGGCCGGCCTTCCGCCGGAAGTGCGCGAACGCACCGACGCGCTCGACTCGCTCGGCAACACCACCGCCGCGACCGGCAAGGGCTTCGCGATCGGTTCGGCCGCGCTGACGGCCATGGCGCTGTTGGCCGCGTATATCGAGGAGGTGAAACTCTGGATCTCCAAACTCGCGGGCGACGGCGAGTTCGCCGGCTTCACCGCGGAGCAGGCCGAGCACGCGGGGATCATGGATTTCGTGCGCTCCTTTGAGCTGCACATCATGAATCCCCTCCTCCTATGTGGTCTGTTCCTCGGCGGCATGATGGCCTTCGTCTTCTGCGCGATGACGATGAAAGCGGTCGGCCGCGCCGCGGGCGCGATGGTGGAGGAAGTACGCCGTCAGTTCCGCGAGATCCCCGGCATCATGGAAGGCACCGGCAAGCCGGACTACGCCTCCTGCGTCGCGATCTCCACCAAGGGCGCGCAGCGCGAGATGCTCGTTCCCTCCCTGCTCGCGATCATCGTTCCGGTCGTGACCGGTTTGATCCTCGGCGTTCCGGGCGTGATGGGCCTGCTCGCGGGCGGGCTGACCACCGGCTTCGTGCTCGCGACCATGCTCAACAACGCCGGCGGCGCGTGGGACAACGCGAAGAAGTACGTCGAGAAAGGCGCGCATGGCGGAAAAGGTTCCGAAGCGCATAAAGCCGCGGTGGTGGGCGACACGGTCGGCGATCCCTGCAAAGACACCTCCGGCCCGTCGCTCAACATTCTGATCAAACTGATGACGATGGTCAGCGTGGTCTTCACGCCGGTCGTCGTGAAGTTCTCGCCGGTGATTCAGGAGTGGCTCCACATCGCGACCAAGTAGTTCCAATCCTTGGAACCATGAAAAAGGCCGTCCAACTGGGCGGCCTTTTTTGATTTTGGAGTCATGACGACCTGGAACAGTTGGCCAGCAAGCCCCGCATCAACAGGTACAGGGCGAGGGCGTTGCACACGTGCCACATGAAATGAGTTCCCAAAGGGAAGCAGGGGCAAACGGCCTTATCCACCGTTCGGCAGGTCAGGGCGAAGATAAACGCCCCCGCCGCGCCCAGCAAAACGAAGCGCTCTATGCGGCGCGTCGCTACGTGATAGATTCCCAGCCCAGAAAGGAACACCAGTGCCGGTACATAGATCGGCAATCCGTTTAAAATATCTGAAAAACGTCTCCCGATAATCGCGGCAAGTAAGTAGCCCAGTACTATCGCGAGCGTGTAAACGAAGCGCGCTTTGCCGACTTCCCGGAAATACAACCACGCGTAGAGCAACTGGAAGAGAAGGATCGGCAGGACATCAAGCCATCTGGCCCAGGTTGTTGCAAACGTATGGAACAGGAAGCTGCCCATACCGATGGCGCAAATCAGCACAAGTAACAGACTTATGCCCTGTGATTCAGCTCCCAGTTTTTTTGAATGCCGCCAGACGAGCCATGCACTTACAAGAAAAAGCATATTCGTCAATGCGTTGACCGGTTCGGCCCAGAAAGCAGGATTTTCGGACCGTTCGCAATAGAGGTAGACCTTTTCAAACATTGGAGCTATTCCTCCTGTTTGGTGATTGGTTTGAGATGAGAGGGATTTGTCCCACGCGCTCGAAACACACGGCTTCCTTCGCCATGAAGGTGCCGCCATCGACGTTGACGGGAAAGGGCTTAGCGTGGTCGGGGATGAGCTCGAGCCGTTCTTTCGCGGTGACGGGAACGAGTCCCCAGCGCTCGGCATCGTTCATGATGGAGCCATCGCGGGCGCGCTTGATCTGGGGCGGCAGTTTGGAGGCCCCGAGGTTGCGCAGTCCGTAGCAATAGAATTCGCCGGAACCAAGCGGTTGGTCAGAATAAGGCAGTTCGGGGCCGAGATATCCGTTGACCAGCATGATGGCCTGGAAAGCGTCTTCCTCCACTAACTGGCCATCGGCCATGATTTTCCAGCGCGTCTTTCTGCAAAAGGGCGTTTTAAAAAGCCGTTCCATTAGCGCAAGCGCCACGCCTGTCATGAAGGGGCCGAGATCACCGAAAAACTGACTCAGGATACCCTTGTAATATTTGGTGTACCGGTTTTCGGTGTAGTATGGAATCCGCCCGAATAGCTCCGCACCGCCATAGCCGATAAAGTGGCGCGGGACTTCGTTGCTCGCCGGACTGCTTGCACAGAGAATGTCGGCGGGCAGGTGGCGGTCGGCTGTTATGGAGTCGGCGAAGACCCGGATCGCGCTTTCAATCTCGTCGGGCATATCGAGGACCTTGCCGATGAGGTCGGCCGATCCTTTGCGCAGGAATCCGAGACGGATTTCGGCCAGCTCGACGCCGGAATCGACGCAGCCTTCGAGCACCGCGCGGAAAGTGCCGGATCCGCCGGCGGAAACCGGAATGCGCCCGCCCTCTCGCAAAACGCTACAGGCGGCTGCACGCGCGGCGGCGTGGCTGTCGACCTCGTGAAGCCTGACATCGGAATATCCATGTTCCGCAAACAGCGGGACGATCCGCTCGACTTTTTTCCAGTCGGCGATGGAACCGGATATCGTTGTGGCAATTACATCAATCCGTTTCATCCTTAGCGCTCCCGATAAACGCAACCGCTTCTTGAGAGAGTTGCTCGATGCTTTTTTCCCCGGTCAGACGCAATACCGGGCGGTTTTTTTCCACGACATCGCAAACGAGGTCGTAGGCTTTTCCGAGCTTGGTGAGCTTTTCGATGTTTTCGTGCGCCTGCACCGCCTCTCCACGGGACGTGACGCGCTCCACGCAGATGGCCGGATCAACATCCAGGAATATGACCGCATCGGGGAGGTGCAGGTGCGTGAGATTCAGTTTGCGCAAGGTCAGCAGTTCAGGGAACTGCTTGAATATCGGATCCCTTTTCCCGCGGACATGGTTGCCGGTCAGGATGTCCATGGCCCTCGCGCAGACCTCCTCGTTGAAGGCGTCTTCGTGGTAGAGAATGGCCCAACCCGTCATATTAAGGAGCGGGGAACCATCCATGAAAACACGGTCTGGGCGGTACCACCGGTATACGTCTGAGAGCAGCCGGTCGCGCAGCAGCAATTCGGCGAGTTTGGGAATCTTGTAATGGGCAAGATTCTTAGCGCTCTTCGCCTGCCGCCCCACCCATTTGCGCACTTCGTTCGCGATGAGCGGCTGGGCGGCACACGGCTCGCCATCCTTAAGCAGTTCGAGACGGTCGCCGATGAAGCAGCTGTCGCCTTCGAAACAACCGGCCAGCCGGCGCGACAGGGTGCTCTTGCCGGAACCATCGATTCCGATAACCGCCACGACAAAGGGTTGGTGTGGCTCGGGCATGCGCCGCTGACGATAGGCGCGTTCCTCTTCGGCCAGGGCTTCGAGATGGGCGTGCAGCCTTGCGGAGATGTCGCGGCTCTTGCCACGGAGGCGCTGCGGCGGACCAATGGTGATATGGTTCCAGAGCGGTAAGGGAAACGGCGCGACTTTGGGGAACGCGCGCTCAGGCCCTTCGAGGTAGACAGGCACCACAGGCACATCTGGGTTGCGGCTAGCGATGAGGCCAACGCCGCCGCGGAATTCCTCCAACTCCCCGGCCGCGCCGCGGGTGCCTTCGGGAAAGATGATGATGCTGCGCCCGTCGTCAATCCGACGCTGGATTTCCTTTATTCCGGCAATCCCGTTCTCCTCACGATCGATCCAGACGGGCTGGAGAAGAAATTGCACCGCCTTGAATAGCCAAGGGGGTTTTGAAAAGTAGTCGATGGCGGCGACGGGGTGCGTCCGGGCGATCCTGCACGGCGGCAGTGCCGAGTAGAGCAGGAAAATGTCGAGGTGGCTGTTGTGGTTGGCGGCCAGGATGAAGCGGTCGAGCCCTACGAGGTTTTCGCGGCCCACCACATTGACGCCGAACAGCAGATGGAGCAGCGGGCGGATGAAAAACAGGTGCAGGGCCGTCCGTAGCGCGTCCATTAGAGATCGCCCCACTTAAGGAACCAGCGCAGATAGTGGAAAACAATCGGGGCGGTGTAGAGGTAGGACTTGAGCCCTTCGATGGTGCGCCCCCTCCCTGGCTGAAGCCGGTCCGCGCGGATACCCAGATCCTCCTCCAGTTCCTTGAGCGTAAACCGTCCCAGACACACCGAAAACGGAATCAGGACGCCCAGTATGGCGGAATGCCCCATTGGAATCGCCGTCCAAGAGGCCAGCCCGGTACAAAGCGGAAAAACAACAGCCAGTTGCAACAAGAACTTCAGTCTCAGCGGCCTGCTTTTCAGCGCTTTATGGATCCATCCGGCACAGGTAATTGCCACGATCATAAGCAGGGTGATCCGCGCTGAATAAAAGAGCAGATAGGCGATGTGCCCGACGCAGAAGACAAAGAAAAACAGGCCGAAGTCCAGCACGCCCACCGAAAAGACAATCCCTTGGGATCGTCCGCCGAGGGCAACGAAGAAGGGCACCAGCAAAAAGGCGTAAACGGGGATGGCAATGATGAAAAATCCATACCATTCGATGTGGATCAGATAGAACATACAGGGAATCGAGAGATACGAAGCCAGAATGCCCCACCGATCCTCCAGCCGGATGTCCACCAACGAAAGGTATTCGCGCAAGGCGCGGAAACTGAGGAGCGCCAGCAACCACAGAGCGAGGCTAAAAGAAATCCATTCAGACAGAGCCATCGCCAGGAAGAAAACCACCAAGGTTCTGAAGGACGGCGGCGATGCAACCCGACCTTTGCTCAAAAGGGTCACCATCTGGAAAATGGCTAGAACCATCAAAGCGATGATCGAAAATATGGATGACCCATCATCCAACATCTGTCACTCCAAGATTGGAATTTCAAGCGCCTCGATATCCCTGCGCCACATACGTCTTTTATCAGGATCGAGAGAATATGGCAAAACCTCCCCAACTTAATCCTACCTGCCCCATCATTCTTTCCATTCGAACGATGGCCGCTGAAATCCATAATCTCATCAAATTGATGACGATGGTCAGCGTGGTCTTCACGCCGGTCGTCGTGAAGTTCTCGCCGGTGATTCAGGAGTGGCTCCACATCGCGACGAAATAATTCCCTCCGCGACCACGAGAAGGCGGGGCCTCCCACGCATGGGCGCCCCGCTTTTTATTGGGTCCAGAGCAAACAACACCGCGCGGCGAGCATGCTTCGTCCGCGGTCAGAATTCCCGCGTCAGAACCACCACGGGCGTCGCGTTGGTTTCGGTCGTCCAAAACTCCAGCCATCGCTCGAGGACCTGGCCGGGCTTGAGCCAATCGCTCCATTTGGTTTTTCGCCGATCGGCGAAAACCTCCTCCGCGCCGAGGTCGGGCACGCTCTTCGTTGGCCTTCCGCGCGGCTTGTAGGCATCGATCGCGAAGACTTGATCGGGCGCCTTTCCCGCCTTCCCGGCGGGCGCCTGGGTAAGCGGCCCTCTAACCACTCCGACCACGGTGTAGTTGGTGGTCGGCGGGGGGTCTCGCGGTAGAACGATGAACTGGCATGTGTTGCTTTTGATCAGCGCCCCGGTTTCCGCGCCATCCTTCGTCGCGGGTTGATCGGGCGGAACCAACCGCAGGACGAAATTCG
>JARFRL010000111.1 GCA_029287275.1 Pontiella desulfatans | reverse complement strand
CTCACGTCCTGCCCGTCGAACGTCGGCACCGGCATGCGCGCGTCCGTGATGTTGCATCTGCCCGGACTCGTCTTGATGGAGGAAATGGATCCGGTCATCAACGGCATCTCGAAAATCGGCCTGGCCGTGCGCGGCATGTGGGGCGAAGGCACCGAAGCCGCGGGCAACATGTTTCAGGTGTCGAACCAGATCACGCTCGGCCGGCGCGAGGACGAGATCATCGCGCATCTCGAGCAGATCGTGCTGGAATTGATCGAGCACGAAAACAACGCGCGCGTCCGGCTGATGGACGAACGCGCGCTGATGGTCGAGGACCACGTGGCGCGGGCCTTCGGCGTTTTATCCAACGCGCGCTTGATCTCCAGCGGAGAAGCGCTGAATCTTCTGTCGGCGTTGCGACTGGGGCTTGATCTTGGCGTGATTAGTCAATTCTCCCGCCGCGATCTCGACATGCTCTTCATTTCAATTCAACCCGCGCATCTCCAGCGACTGGAAGACAAGAATCTCGAGCCGGAGGAGCGGGATGTTGTTCGCGCCGAAATGTTGCGCGGTTTCATGGAAAAAGCCAGTATCGACGGTAAATAGCATAAAGGTGACTCAATGGACAATTTCACACCACGGGCTCAACAGGTGTTGCAGCTGGCTCGAAAGGAGGCCGACCGGTTCAATCACGGATACGTCGGCACCGAACATATTCTACTTGGTCTGATCGCGCTCGGGCACGGCGTCGCGGTGAACGCGCTGCAAGCCCTCGGCATTGATTTGGCGTCGGTTCGCTTGGAGGTCGAAAAAGCGGTCGGCACCGGACCCGAAACGAAAACCATCGGAAACATTCCCTTCACGCCGCGGGCGAAAAAGGTGCTGGCGCTTTCCGCCAGCGAGGCGCGGGGCTTGGGGCACAGCTACGTGGGCACGGAACACATTCTTCTCGGCCTCTTGCGCGAGGGCGAGGGCATCGCCGCCCGCGTGCTTGAAAATCTCGGCGTCGATCTCGACGAAACCCGATACGAAATCATGAAGACCCTCGATCCGGATTACGACCCCGCCGCGGAAGGGGAATTCGAGGACGGCGAAGGACCCGAAGTCGCGGATCTGGGCGCCCAGCAACAACGCGGCAAAGGAAAATCCAAAACGCCCGCGCTCAACACCTTCGGCCGCGACCTGACGAAACTCGCGAAAGACGGCGAGCTGGATCCGGTCATCGGCAGAAAAGACGAGATCGAGCGCGTCATTCAAATTCTATGTCGCCGCACGAAAAACAACCCGGTGCTGCTCGGAGAAGCCGGCGTGGGCAAAACCGCCATCGCGGAAGGCCTCGCCCAGATCGTTAGCGACGGCACCGTGCCGGACCTGCTGATCGACAAGAAAGTCATCACGCTCGACCTCGCGCTGATGGTGGCGGGCACCAAGTACCGCGGCCAGTTCGAGGAACGCATCAAGGCCGTGATGGACGAGATTCGAAAAGAGAAGAACATCATCCTGTTCCTCGACGAGTTGCACACGATCGTCGGCGCCGGTTCCGCGGAAGGAACCATGGACGCGGCCAACATCATCAAGCCGGCGCTTTCCCGCGGCGAGCTGCAGTGCGTCGGCGCGACCACCCTGAAGGAATACCGCAAGTACATCGAGAAAGACGCCGCGCTCGAACGGCGCTTCCAAACCGTGAACGTCAAAGAGCCGACCGTCGAGGACGCGATCAAAATCATGAAAGGGCTGCGCGTCAAGTACGAGGAGCATCACCACGCGATGTTCACCGACGAGGCGCTCAAGGCCGCGGTCGAATGTTCGGCGCGCTATCTGCCCGATCGATTTCTGCCCGACAAGGCGATCGACCTGATCGACGAGGCCGGCGCCCGCGCGCGCATCGGCAGCATGAGTCGTCCGCCTGAGCTCAAGCAGCTAGAGGAAGACATTCACGAATTCGAAAAGAAAAAGAACGCCGCGATCCACGAACAGAAGTTCGAGGACGCCGCCAACTTCCGCGACCAGGAGCGGCAGTCCAAAGAGAAGCTCGAGAAGCTGCTTGAGGAATGGCGCAAGACGCGCGATGAAAATCGCTCGGTCGTCACCGACGAGGACATCATGGTCGTCGTGTCCAAATGGACCGGAATTCCCGTCATGAAAATGGGCGAAAAGGAAATGGCGCGTCTGCTACGCATCGAGGACGTCGTCGGCGAACAGGTGGTCGGTCAAGCGGTGGCGGTCGGCGCGATCGCCAGAGCCTTGCGGCGGTCGCGCGCGGATCTGAAGGATCCGAAGCGCCCGATCGGCTCCTTTATTTTCCTTGGTCCGACAGGCGTCGGAAAAACCCTGCTGGCCAAAACGCTCGCCGAATTCATGTTCGACGATCCGGAGTCCTTCATTCAGATCGACATGTCGGAATACATGGAGAAATTCAACGCCTCGCGTCTGGTCGGGTCGCCTCCCGGCTACGTCGGACACGAAGAGGGGGGGCAGCTCACCGAACGCGTTCGGCGCCGCCCGTATTCCGTCGTGCTGTTCGACGAGGTTGAGAAAGCGCATCCGGACGTGATGCACATGCTGTTGCAGATCATGGAGGAGGGGCGTCTTACGGACAGCCTCGGACGCGCCGTCGATTTCCGCAACACCGTGGTGATCATGACCTCGAATCTCGGAGCGCAGGAAGTGAAGAAGTCCGGTGCGCTGGGCTTCGCGCCGAGCAACGACGACGTCGATTATCAAAAGCTCAAAGAATTGATGATGGGGATCGCGAAGAAAACCTTCAAACCCGAGCTCTTGAATCGTCTGGATGACATGATCGTGTTCCGCGAGCTGACCCGAGTGGATCTCGAAACGATCATCAATCTGGAGCTCGCGAACATTCAGAACCGCGTCCTTGGGCGCGACATCGAGCTGAAGATCACGAAATCCGCGCGCGCGTTCCTTCTGGAAAAAGGGTACGACAAGGCCTACGGCGCCCGTCAATTGCGCCGCACGGTCGAGCGCTACCTCGAGGATCCGATCGCCGAGGCGATCCTGCGCGGCGAGATCGAAAACAATTCGGTGGTCAGCGTGCGCGCCAACAAGGAGAAGTTGACCTTCAAGTCGGCCCCGGTCGAAGAGGAAGCCACCACCGAGGAAGCCACCGCCGAGGATTGATCGCTCAGTCGGTTCGCGCCATTTCATCCCCGATCTTCCACGCGTTGGAAATCGGGGATTGATTTTTACGGGGGTTGGAAATAACCTCCGCCCTTTTTCACGGAGAGAAGAACATGCGCCCATTCGCCACATTTGAGGAACGACTGTCCGATTGGACCACGAACGCGATGAAATCGGTGTTTGGTCTGGAAGACGCGGAAGTCAATCTGGGCGTCGCGCCGACCAACAACGAAAAGTTCGGCGACTATCAATGCAACGCCGCGATGACGTTGACGAAGCTTCTTAAAAAGGCGCCGCGGCAGATCGCCCAGGAATTCGTCGACGCCGCCGAGCTACCCGAGTTCGTCGAGAAAATCGAGATCGCGGGCCCTGGCTTTATCAACTTCCATCTTTCCAACGCGGCGCTGGCGGAATACATCCAATCGTTGGAAAACGACCCGAGTCTTGGAACCGCGCGCGTGGGCGAGGGGAAGACCGTCGTCATCGACTATTCCGGCCCGAACGTCGCGAAACCGATGCACATCGGCCACATCCGCTCGACGGTCATCGGAAACGCGATCGATCGGCTCTACCGCTTTCTGGGTTACGACGTGATCGCGGACAACCATCTCGGCGATTGGGGCACGCAGTTTGGTTTGATGATGATCGGCTATCGGGAATTCCGCGACGAGGAAGCGCTGAAGACCGCGCCCGTCGAAGAGCTCGAACGAGTTTACGTCGCGAGTTACAACAAGTCCAAGGACGACGTTTCCTGGCGCGAAAGCGCGAAAGCGGAGCTGGTCAAACTGCAACAAGGCGATCCGGAAAACCGCGCGCTTTGGGAACAGTTCATTGAGCTTTCCATCAAGGAATTCGACGTCATATACGACCGGCTCGGCGTGAAGTTCGACTTGTATCGCGGCGAGAGCTTCTACAACGACCGCCTGCCGAAGATCATCGAACGGCTTGAAGCGAAAGGGTTGGCCAAAGAAAGCGAAGGCGCCCTGATCGTTGATCTCGAGGAGTATGGCATGCCGATCTGCATCGTTCGAAAAAGCGATGGGGGATACAACTACGCGACGACCGATTTGGCGACCGTTGAGGCCCGCGTCGAGGAGTTCGCTCCCGAGCGCGTGATCTACGTGACGGACGAACGGCAGCAACTGCACTTCAAACAGTTTTTCAAAACCTCCGAATTGCTTGGGCTGAACGCCAATCTAGTTCATGTATGGTTCGGTCTGATGCGCCTTCCGGAGGCGACGTTCTCAACCCGCGAAGGCAACGTGATCAAGCTCGCCGCGCTGCTGGATGAAGCCGAAGCGCGCGCCTTGGAAATGGTCGAGTCGAGCAGTCCCGACATGCCCGAGGAGCAGCAAAAAGATTTGGCGAAAGCCATCGGGATCGGCGCCATCAAATATACGGATCTCAGTCAAAACCCGCAAAGTCTCGTCACGTTCACGTGGGAAAAAGCGCTGAACATGGAAGGCAATTCCGCGCCATATCTTCAGTACGCTTACGCGAGAATTTCATCCGTTCACGATAAATACCGCGCCCAGTATCCAGACACCGATCTGAACGAGTGTTCACTAAATATTGAACATGAGATCGAGCGTCGTCTGGCCATTAAACTTTCAAGATTCCCTGCGGCCGTCCGCGCCGCGGCCGAAAATTATCGACCGAACATCATGGCCGACTATCTATATGATCTCGCCCAAATCTACAGCAGCTTCTATCAGAACGTACCATTCCTTAAAGCGCCCGAAGGTGAGCGAGAAAGCCGTATTCGACTTTGCCGATCAACCGCCGCGACACTGAAACAAGGCCTCGAACTTTTGGGCATTGAAACACGCGAGCGGATTTAGCGACGGTTCAAAGTCTCCGTTTCATCGGTCTGTTTTCGTCAGCGGGGACAAGCTAAATATTAAGCGTCTGACCGTCGAAAAAATTCGCGACACCTGTACGACTGCCGGTAATTTCGACCAGGGATATAAGCCGGTTTCAAGGGACTGTCTGAAAGGTGTTTGCACGCATCCGCACGCGATTAACAAATTTTAACTTTTTGTAATTCGCCGAGCTTCAACTCGAGTGAAGACACAACAGGGTGCTTGGCCCGCCTTGATATTTTCCGACACAAGCGATTTGGCGAAGCCGGTCTCGAAAAAAAAAGAAACCTGACGCGCAAGGCTCATCTCATGAAGTTATCAACATTCTCCTCAACAACACATACGTCGCATAATATATCTTATGTCTATATGAGGATTGTAAATTACTCTAGATATGGTGTTTATCTGAAACGATTGGATAAAACGGTACTACGATAGATCCGGTTGATCTTTGGCGCTAGTGAGCCTCC
>JARFRL010000075.1 GCA_029287275.1 Pontiella desulfatans | reverse complement strand
GGCAAGGACTACACGCTCTTCGCCCTGAAAGACGGCGTCGTCGAATTCGACAAGCGTCAGCGCAAGATTCACATCCGCGAGGAAGTGGCCGCTTAGTTTCGCCAAGCAGGCTTGTGAAAGGCGGGTTCCAACCCGCCTTTTTTTTTGCCTACCCGCTTGGCTTGAAACTTGTAACGTTAAGCTCAACACTCCATCCATGAAACACGTCGTCTTCAAAGATCGGATCAAACTCTACGCCCGCGCCGGCAACGGCGGCAACGGCTGCGTTTCCTTCCGCCGCGAGAAGTTCATTCCCCGCGGCGGGCCCGACGGCGGCGACGGCGGGCACGCGGGTTCGGTGATCCTGCGTTGCGACGTGAACGAGGATTCGCTGCTGCCGCTCTACTATCAGCCGCATCAAAAGTCGAAAAACGCGCAACACGGCCTGGGATCGAACTGCCACGGAAGGAATTCCGAGGACTGTATCGTCAAGGTCGCGCCCGGCACCGTGGTCATCGACGTGGAGACGGACGAGTTCGTCGGCGAGCTGCTTAAGGACGGCGAGGAGCTGTTGCTCTGCAAAGGCGGGCACGGCGGGCTGGGCAACGTTCGCTACAAGAGCTCCACCAACCAAACGCCGCGCCAGTTCACCGAAGGAACCAAAGGCGAGGAAAAGGTCTTCTGGCTCGAGCTCAAGCTCATGGCCGACGTTGGACTCGTGGGCTATCCCAACGCGGGTAAATCCACGCTGCTCAGCCAGCTCACGCACGCGCACCCCAAGATCGCGCCGTATCCCTTCACCACCATCAACCCGATCGTGGGCACGATGGAATACCCCAATTTCAGCCGCCTGAAGATCGCCGATATTCCCGGCCTGATCGACGGCGCGCACGACGGCGTCGGACTCGGCCACCAATTCCTGCGCCACATCGAACGCTCGCGCTTCATTCTGTTCGTGCTCGACATGGGCGGAACCGACGAACGCAACCCTACCGACGATTTTCTGCATCTGCGCGAGGAGCTTCGCCTTCATCTGGAGGATCTCGCGTACACCCCGTATCTCGTCGTCGCGAATAAAATGGACGCGCCGAACGCGGACGCGTTCCTCAAAGAGTTCAAAGAGCGGACCGACGAGAACATCCTCGAAATTTCCGCCGAGCTGGGCGAAGGCCTCGAGCCGTTGAAAGAATATCTCTACAAGCATTTTTTCGAGTCCCGCCGAATCGTCGCCGAGACCGCGGAACTGAACGCGGCGGAGAAGGAGAATGAGGACGATTGATCTCAACGCGGACCTCGGCGAGCTGGAAGACGGCTCGCTCGACGCCGCGATCATGCCCTTCATTTCCTCCTGCAACATCGCCTGCGGCGCGCACGCCGGCACCCCCGAAACCATCCGGCGAACCCTTCGCCTCGCCCTGAAACACGGCGTCGCCATCGGCGCGCACCCCGGCTATTCCGACCGCGAAAACTTCGGCCGCGCGTCGTTGGATCTTCCCCTCGACGCGCTGCGCGCGCTGGTTCGCGATCAGGTCCTGCTGTTGAAGGCCATCGCCAACGAGGAAGGCGCGGCCGTGTATCACGTCAAACTCCACGGCGCGCTCTACAACGATCTCGCGTTCGACTACGAACGCTCCTTGGCCGTCGCCGAAACCCTCGCGGAAATCGACGCCGAGCTTCGCTTCATCGCCTTCGCCAACTCGGAAACCGCCCGCGCCGCGGAGGACGCCGGCCTCGTCGCCGTTCACGAGGTGTTCGCCGACCGCGCCTACGCCGCCGACGGCAGGCTCGTTCCGCGGTCGCGACCCGGCGCCGTGCTTTCGGAGGAAGCCGACTGTCTCGCTCAAGCCGAGCGGTTCGTCGCGGGTTCGACTGGATCGCCCGCCGATTCCATCTGCGCGCACGGCGACAACCCGTCCGCGCTCCTGTTCGTTTCCAAACTGAGAAAATTTTTCACGGAGCGAAAGATCGCGGTCGCGCCGGCGGGTCGTCTGGAGTTTTCGTTCGCGCCGCTGAGCGAGCGCGCGCTGCTCGCCCAACTTCCGCCGCGCGTCGCGAAATCGACCCACCGGAAAATCCGCGCGCTACAGCTCGCGCTCGACGGCATGAATGGAATCGTCGAGCTGGTTCCCTGTTACGCCGAGCTGAAAATCGACTTCGATCC
>JARFRL010000064.1 GCA_029287275.1 Pontiella desulfatans | reverse complement strand
AGCCAGTCCCGCTTTGGTCACTGTTTTCATGTTGGTCATCCTTTTCAACGTTTTCGCGTCTGGCCTACAGGTGGACTGTTTTTGAAAGCCCTTTGCGCGATTCGAACACGATTTCGCGGCCGCCAAGCTTCAGCCGCGCTTCATCTTCGCCGGCCAAGAGTTCGATGGCCGCTTCCGGATGGCGCGCTTTCCACGCGTTCGCGAGCGCGAAGGCCCGTTCGAGTCCGTCGCCGCGCTGGAAGTTCCAGACCTCGTCGGGTTGCGCGAGGCGCGCCCCGTCGTAGATCGATTCGTTGGGTATGCCCGCGAGGGCTTCGACGAGCTCGTCGTCGGACAGCGTTTTGGTGTCCGCGATGATGACGGGGTTGCGCTCCATGCCGGCTTTGATGAAAGGCGCCCAGTCGGTGGTGGAGAGGTCGCGGCTGGCGTAGAAGGCGAGATCGGCGATGACGTGGGTCGCGCGCAGGCCGGAGAGATGATCGAGGATCTCCTCGCGGGTCGCGCCGGGTTGGATGTTGATCGGCCCCGGACCGCCGAAGGTTTTGTTCGCGGTTTCCGGAAGTTCCGGCTCCAGATGCACGAAATCGACCAGGCCTTCGATGACCGACATTTTTCGCTCCATGTCGCCGGTGCAGTCGATCTTCTCGGCCAGACCGCGCATGTTGTCTTCGTCGAAGTGGGATATCGGGTTGTTTTTGAGATAATCGGAGAGTTTGTTGAGCTGAATGCGCCCCTCGATGGGTTCGGTGTAGAAGTCATATTCGTCGATTTGTTCCAGCAGCTTGTCGCGCGTCGCGTTGTCGGAAACCTTGTAGGGACTGCCGTGCTCGTAGGCGTAGGCCCGCTCGATCGGAAGATATTGCTCCTTGCCGTGCCGCAGATATTTGATTTGAAAGCACTTCTGAAACTCCGAGCGTTCGCGCAGGAAGTTCGCGAGAATCTCGAAGGTGATCTCGGTGGTCGTGAACGCGTCCAGTTTCTTCCGGAAGCGCTCGAAACTATCCGGAGCGATCGTCGCTTCGTCGTAAACCGTGTGGATGTACCCGGTGTTGTTCACGACGATGGTGACTTGTTCGTGGCGCAGCGCGCGTTGCGCCCGGGCCGTCAGGTCGGTGCCGTTGAACCACATGTTTTTCGTCACCAGTCGGCGGTTGTTCGTGAGCACGCCGTCGTTCACGTTGATGAAGTTTTGCGAGTGCAGCGGGGTGGCGATCAGGAAGATGTCCTCCAGCGGGATGTCGCAAATGATGAACAGCGCCGCCGCGTAGAGCGTGGAAAGCGAGACGCACTCGCCCGCTCCGACGCGGTAGTTTTCCTTGTGGCTAAACGCGTCCATCGCCTCCAACGTCTCGGTTTTCCAGAAGGGGATGATGTTGGAGTTGTATTTATCCAGACCAAAATGTTTCCGGATATCGAGCGAGAAATAGTGCTTGTCGCCTTCGTACCCGAACAAGGCGTTGGATTGACTGATCATCTTCTCGTCCATGAAGGGCTTGAAGCGTTCGATTTCCGATTCCTTCGTGGTCAGGCCCCACGTGTCGAGGTCGAGGTTGAATTCATAGTGGTCGATGATGAACTGCTTGAGGCGCTGGATCTTTTTATAGGGCTTCATCGCGTCGAGCTTCGCGAACCACTCGTGCTCTTTCCATTTCCAGATCCGCGGCGACATGATGTTGGCGAGCACCAAGCCATAGAGCAGTTCCGGGAAAACGAAAATCTCCATGTCGGACAAGGAGATGGCGGACGAGTACTTCTCAAGTTGATCCTCGGGGATCTCGGGATATCTATTCATGCGCCCATTCTAAGGGGACGACGCGGCATGAAAAGCAAACAATGGTAGGAATTCAGTGCTGTATGCGTTTCACCGTCAATTTTCTCGCCGCGGGCGTTGACGCGTTTCGATCGCCGTGCTAGTTTCCGCCTCTTCAATTTTAAACCAATTGAAACGGGGCATAGCTCAGCCTGGCTAGAGCGCTACACTGGGGGTGTAGAGGTCGCATGTTCGAATCATGTTGCCCCGACCATTTTTTCTTACAGCGGATTCCTTCGGGGTCCGCTGTTTTTTGTGGGCAGGAAGTGTCAGCGTGCGTATCTATCAGCGTGTCAGTTAATTGCAAAATGTGTGAGGAGTTTGGTTGGACCTTAAAACAAGTTTATGTGCCGTTCTCCATCCCCGAAAGTCGTAGTTTCTTGGGCCTCTTTATCCCGCGTTTCTCCGTTTGCTCTCCACTCTCTCCAAAGTACAACCCCAGTAACATCCGATCAGGTGACCTATCGATATGGTAAAGCGAACTTTTGTCTGATGCCATTTTCAC
>JARFRL010000042.1 GCA_029287275.1 Pontiella desulfatans | reverse complement strand
TCCACGCCCATGCCTGGGATGCGGCCTCGAGATTGAATTCCAGTAAAATTGATCGTCCGGCTGCGGTAGGCGGCACGGAGGCCGCCATTCATAAGGCGTTCCAGACCTTGGATGGTTTTATTGAAATCTCGCCGGTGTTTTCCAACAACGCCTTGAAGGATATTTCAATGGCGTTGGGACTCGGGGACCTGTCGGAACGCCCGGGTTTCAGCACCGAAGAGCTGCAGATTGAAAATAAAAACCAGCTGAATGCCATTTTGGCGAAAGCGTTCCTGCAGAAAACCACGGACGACTGGATGACGGAACTGGAAAGCAAAGGGGTGCTCTGTGCCCGCATCAACAGTTTCGAAGGCGCCGCCCGCGATCCGCAGATCGCCTGCAACAACATGATCGTCTCCATGGAGGATCCGGAGGTGGGTGAACTGAAGTTGCTGGGCACTCCCATGCGCTTAAAAGGCACGCCGCCCAAATTAAAGAGTTTTCCGCCGCGGTTGGGAGAGCATAGCCATGATGTGGCGATTGAAATCGGGTATTCCGAAGAAGAAGTTGCCCGCATGAAAGATGAAGGAATTTTCGGATGATCATCGATAATGAGTTAACGCTTCAGCAGCTGGATGCGGATCTTAAGACCTTCTGGGAGCTGTCCGGGCAGAAAATCCGGCTGATTGAAAAGGAATATACCACCACGCAGGGCGCTCCCGTTTTTACGGTTGCCGGAAAATACAGCCCGAAGGGGTGGACCGACTGGACGCAGGGCTTTCAGGTTGGTGCTTCCATTCTTCAGTTCGATGCCACCGGCGATGAGGAGTTCCTAGCGCTGGGTAAAAAGCAGACGGTGGAGGAGATGGCGCCGCACATCACCCATGTCGGAGTCCATGACCACGGCTTTAACAACCTTTCAACCTATGGAAATCTGCTGCGCCTGATGAAGGAAGGGCGCTTTGCCGGGGATGAATTTGAACGCCATTTTTATGAGCTGGCACTCAAGAGTTCCGGAGCGGTGCAGGCCAGTCGCTGGACCGATCTGCCCGACGGCGGCTATATCTACAGTTTCAACGGGCCGCACTCTCTGTTTGTGGATACGATCCGCAGCTGCCGCATTCTGATGGTTGCCCACCTGCTCGGCCATTCGCTCATGGGCGAAAACGATGAAAGCATCAGTCTGCTGGGCCGGGCGCTAGATCATATGAAAGCCACGGCGAAATATGCGGTGTTTTACGGCGAAGGACGCGATTCCTATGACGAGTGGGGCCGCACCGCCCACGAAAGCATTTTCAATGTGAATGATGGCAACTACCGGTGCCCGAACTCACAGCAGGGTTTCAGCGGCTTTACCACCTGGACGCGCGGCCTGGCCTGGGCCATGCTCGGTTTTCCCGAAGAACTGGAACTACTTAAGACGTTGGATGACGCCGAATTGGAGCCGTTTGGCGGGCGGGACGAACTGGAAGCTATTTTCCTGAAGGCGGCCAAAGCAACCTGCGACTGGTTTATTGAAAAAACGCCGACCGATGGCATTCCGTATTGGGACGGCGGGGCGCCGAATCTGCATCAGCTCGGCGACTATCTCAACCGACCGGCCGATCCATTCAACGATTGGGAGCCGGTCGACAGCTCCGCCGCCGCGATCGGGGCTCAGGGTCTCCTGAAATTAGGCAAATACCTGGGGCTGGAAACCGCAGACGGTAAAAAATACTGGCAGGCGGGACTGACGGCCTCCAGAACCATGCTGGGCGATCCGTATATCAGCCGCGATGAAAAGCACCAGGGCCTATTGCTGCATTCGATCTACCATCAGCCGAATGGCTGGGATCATGTGCCCGAAGGCGGTAAAATATCGTATGGCGAAGCCTGTATGTGGGGCGATTACCATGTGCGGGAACTGATGCTCTGTTTGACTCGCGAACTAAATGGCCAGCCTGAATACAGTTTCTTTGCGGGGTTGAATCGCTAAGAAGAAAGTAATACCTTGAGCGGGTTAAACGTTATCCTATTTAAAACGAACCTAGGGGAAGTAGATGAAGATTAAGACTCTGCCGATTTTTCTGGCTTTCATTGTGATGGGCGTCGCGGACGCGATGGGCCCGATGTCCGACGCGGTAAAGACGCAATATGAACTGAGCAACGTAATGGCCACGATGCTTTCGTTCTTCGTCTTCATCGCTTTCGCGGCCTTCAGTGTGCCGGGCGGATTGCTTGCCGCGCGAATCGGCATGAAAAAGCTTCTGCTGCTGGGCCTCGGGCTGAATGCCGTGGCGATGTTGGTGCCGAGTCTGATTAATCCGGGCTTTGCGTTACTGCTGCTGTGTATTTTCGTGCTGGGAATCGGAACGACTTTCCTGCAGGTGGCCGGGAATCCGATTATGCGTGAAGTCAGCGGGGAAGGGGCCTATAGCCGCAACCTCAGTTTTGCACAGGGTTTTAAAGGGCTCGGCAGCACGGTTGCGACTTATCTGGTCACAGCCATTTCCGCGATTGCCCTGTTTCAGAACATGGGCTGGCGCGGAACCTTCCCGATCTTTTTTGTCCTGATGGCCGTGGCTTTCGTTTTTGTGGCCTTTGTTAAGGTGGAAGAGAGCAAGCCGGAAACACCCCCGAGTATCGCTTCCAGTCTCGCGCTGCTGAAAGAGCCCGTTTTTGCCCTGGCCGTGGTCGGTATCTTCTTTTATGTCGGCGCTGAGGTCTGTATGGCCCGCTTCCTCTTCCCGGGGCTGAAGGGCATGGGCATGGACGAGGCGACCGCCGGCAAGTTCGGCCCCGCCCTCTTTTTTGCACTCCTGACCGTCGGCCGTATTATCGGTGGGGTTATGCTGGCCAAAGTTAAGCCGCGCCCGGCCTTTATGGTTTCCGCGCTGATGGGGGCGGTCGGGGCCGGCCTGCTGATGACGGGCAATTCCACCCTGGCGATCGGCGGCGTGGTGCTCGGCGGGCTTGGTTTCGCCAATATCTGGCCGCTGCTGTTCTCCATTACGGTTGAAGAACGTCCGGAACGCGCCGGTGAACTGAGTGGTCTGATGTGCATGGCCATTTCGGGCGGGGCAGTGGTTCCGCTGCTGATGGGCGGTTTGGTTGACGCCGGGCTGAACGCGGTCTCGTTCGTGATTCCTTGCCTCTGCTTCGTGTACCTTTTCGTACTGTCCCTCAAGGGCGGAAAAGCGAACGCTTAATTTTGGAGAACTTAAAGATGAATTTCGACAACGATCAACGCATTGTGCTGACCCTCGACGCCGGCGGAACCAATTTTGTTTTCTCAGCCATTCAGGCGAATAAAGAAATTGTAGAGCCCGTGCGTCTTCCTTCCGAAACACGCGAGCTCGAGAAAAGCCTCGAGACCATTAAAAACGGCTTCCAGCTGGTCATGGATAAATTGGATGAAAAGCCCGTCGCGATCAGCTTCGCGTTCCCCGGTCCGGCCGATTATCCGAATGGAATCATCGACAACGTCGGCAATCTACCCGCGTTCGCGGGTGGAGTTCCGTTGGGCCCGTGGTTGGAGAAGCAGTTCGACATGCCGGTTTACATTAATAACGACGGCGACTTGTTCGTTTATGGCGAGGCCATCGCGGGCCTGCTGCCGAAGGTGAACCAGTTGCTGGAGGAGGCGGGCAGCCCCAAGCGCTATCAAACGCTGTTCGGCGTCACGCTCGGAACCGGTTTCGGCGGAGGACTGGTTCATAAAGGCCAGCTCTTCATCGGCGACAACTCCAACGCGACCGAAGTGTGGCTCTTGCGCAACAAAGCGCGCCCGGAATGCTTCATCGAGGATGGCGCCAGCATCCGCGCCGTGAAAAACAGCTACGCGAAGAACGCCGGGATCGACCCTGAAGCCGCGCCGAGTCCGAAAGAGATCGAAGACATCGCCTTGGACAAAGCCGAGGGAGACAAAGCCGCGGCCATTGAGGCCTACCGCGAGCTCGGCGAAGTCGTCGGCGAAGCGCTCTCGACCATCGCCACGCTGTTTGATGGAATCATCGTGATTGGCGGCGGACTCTCTTATGGACATAAACTGTTCATGCCCGCGGTGCTCGAAGCGATGGGTGGCCCGATCAAGAAGTATGATGGTGGTGAGCTCGATCGCATCGTTCAAAAAACCTACAACCTCGAAGACGAGTCCGCGCTTGTGGAATTCACGAAAGGTGAAACCAAACAAATCGCGGTGCCCGGCACCGGTGAAACCTTGGCGTACGACCCGCTCAAGCGCGTCGGCGTTGGCGTCTCCACGCTTGGCACCAGCGAAGCGGTCGGCATTGGCGCCTACGCGTTCGCGCTGTATGAGCTCGATTCCTAATTGCGTCGTCCAAGGGCGCGGTTTACTGCCGCCCTTTGCCTACATCGTTTAATCAGAACATTCGGGTTTTATTGAAAAAAAACCGCGGCGATGTCCATTTCCGTGAAGCGGAATGCGTCAATAAGACGTGGTTGCTGTTCCAGAAGGAACGAACGTTCCTTGGCCACAAAAGCGGCGCGCCATGAGTTCTCTGAGGGACGCGCTATTTTAAGAAGAGTGGTTCAATGGGTTATTATTGGGAATCGCATGGAGTTTTCGCGCTGAAAAACGGATTTATTCCCGATCTATCACGGAGGTGTTACAATGAACGATTTACGAAGACGTACTTTACTGAAAACAAGCGCGGCTTTCGGAGGAACAATGATTCTTCCTGGGCTGACCATGGGGAAATCGACTAAATCCGCGAACGGCAAGTTGAACGTGGCCATGATCGGAAGCGGCGGCATCGCCCGAAC
>JARFRL010000036.1 GCA_029287275.1 Pontiella desulfatans | reverse complement strand
CCGTAGCACTTGGCGCAAACGCCGCGACGCGATTCGCAGGTCAGAACCGACCGGATAACCACGAGTTCAACCCCGGCGCTTTCCACCTTGCGGGCGGAATACTTGTCGAGCAGCGCGCCGGCGGCCACGAGGACGTCCAGCGTGTGCGGAGTGCAGATGTCCTCCGCGGCCGTACGACCGAGGATGCGGGTCGCGAGGGAGACGAGCTCGTCGTCGCCTTCGGTGATCGCGGCCACTTCAATACCGATCAGCGTGTGGCAGTCTTCCTCGGTGATGATGATGTCGTGCGAGACGTCGACCAGTTTACGGGTGAGGTAACCGGAGTCGGCCGTTTTCAGCGCGGTGTCGGCCAAACCTTTACGGGCGCCGTGCGTCGAGATGAAGTATTCGAGTACGGACAGCCCCTCGCGGAAGTTCGAGAGAATCGGACGTTCGATAATCTCGCCGGACGGCTTGGCCATCAGGCCGCGCATGCCGGCCAGCTGACGAATCTGCTGGCGCGAACCACGGGCGCCGGAGTCGACCATGACGTAAACCGGGTTGAGCTCTTCTTTCGATTGCACGTTCATCGGGTCGTCGTTTTTCTCGAGCACGTCGAACAGCTTGTTGGTCAGCTTGTCGTTGGTGTCGGTCCAGATGTCGATGATCATGTTGTAGCGCTCGCCCTCGGTGATGAGACCTTTGCGATGCTTCGCCTCAACGCCTTCGATTTCCTCGCGGGCTTTGGCTACCATGCCGGCTTTGTCCTGCGGAATGATCATGTCGCAAAGACCGATGGACATGCCGGAGCGCGTGGCGTGTTCGTAACCCAGGTTCTTGAGCGCGTCGAGAACCCCCACGGTCACGTTGTGACCGGAAATTTCGTAGCACTGCTCGATCAAGATTCCGACCACCTTCTTGGTGGCGGTTTTGTTCACGAATCCGAGTTCGTCGGGCCATACTTCATTGAAGATGATGCGACCAACGGTCGTCGTGATCACGGAACGCTCCTGATCGCCGTTGCGGGTTTCGCGCTGGTAGTCCGGGTTGCGATAACGGATGCGATCGTGCAGACGAACGACGCCTTCGTCGTACGCGGTATGCACTTCCATGATGTCGTTCATCATGCGCAGATGCTCGTTGCCCTTCTTCTTGCCCTTTTTGCGCTCCATCAAGTGGGACTGCGATTCGGACGTCAGGAAATAGACGCCCAACGCGATATCCTGCGTCGGAGTGGTGACCGGCTTGCCGGAAGACGGCGAGAAGATGTTGTTGGTCGCGAGCATGAGGCTCTTCGACTCCACCTGGGCCTCGACGGACAGCGGAACGTGAACGGCCATTTGGTCGCCGTCGAAGTCGGCGTTGTACGCGGTACAGACCAACGGATGCAGCTGAATGGCCTCGCCCTCGATGAGGATCGGCTCGAACGACTGAATCGAAAGTCTATGGAGCGTCGGCGCGCGGTTGAGCATGACGGTGTGACCGCGGGTCACTTCGTCGAGAATATCCCAAACCTCCTCCACCTCGCGCTCGATCATTTTCTTCGCGCTGCGGACGGTATGAACCACCCCGCGCTCTTTGAGTCGGCGAATGATGAACGGTTCGAACAGAACGAGCGCCATCTTCTTGGGAAGACCGCACTGGTTGAGCTTGAGCGTCGGTCCAACCACGATCACGGAACGGCCGGAGTAGTCGACGCGTTTACCGAGCAGGTTCTGGCGGAAACGACCCTGTTTGCCTTTGAGCATGTCGCTCAAGGATTTCAGCGGACGATTGCCCGGACCGGTAACGGCGCGGCCATGACGACCGTTGTCGAACAGCGCGTCGACGGACTGCTGCAGCATGCGTTTTTCGTTGCGGATGATGACCTCGGGGGTCTTCAGCGCGAGCAGCGTGCGAAGGCGGTTGTTGCGGTTGATGACGCGGCGATACAGATCGTTCAAGTCGGAGGTGGCGAAACGGCCGCCTTCGAGCGGAACCAACGGACGCAGATCCGGCGGAATCACGGGAAGCACTTCCATCACCATCCACTCGGGACGCGAGTTGGACTTGATGAAGCCTTCCATGACCTTCATCTGGTTGACCAGCTTCTTGCGGGTCTGCTTGGAACGGGTGTTCATCATCGCTTCTTCGAGTTCCTGAAGCATGGTGGCGGGATCAATCTTGGTCAACAGCTCGCGGACGCCCTCGGCGCCGATCTTGGCGGAGAAGCTTTCCACGCCATAGTTGTCCATGGCCTCGCGATACTCCTCTTCGGAAAGCAACTGCTTTTCCTTGAGCGGAGTGTCGCCGGCGTCCACGACGATGTAGTTGTCGTAGTAAAGAACGCGCTCCAGGTTGCGCATCGTCATGTCGAGAATCAATCCCATGCGACTCGGCGTGGCCTTGAAGAACCAGATGTGCGAAGTCGGCACGGCCAGTTCGATATGAGCCATGCGTTCGCGGCGAACACGCGACAACGTCACTTCAACGCCACAGCGATCGCAGATCACGCCTTTGTGCTTGATGCGCTTGTATTTTCCGCACGAGCATTCCCAGTCCTTGGTCGGACCGAAGATGCGTTCGCAGAACAAACCACCCTTCTCGGGTTTGAATGTTCGGTAGTTGATCGTTTCCGGATTTTTGACTTCGCCATGGCTCCAGGAACGGATCGATTCAGGCGAAGCCAGCGTGATGCTCGCGTAGTCGCTTTGTTCCTGTTGCTTGATTCCGAAAATGTCGGCGACGCTGCTAGAATTTTTTTCCACGGGTGTTCCCTCCTGCGGTGTGATGAGTGGGTCTTTGGATTTCGCGACTAGACGGAGAGGATGGGTTCACCATCTTCATTCTTAACCTGGAAGTTCAGGCCCAGTCCCTGCAGCTCCTTGATCAACACGTTGAACGATTCCGGACGGCCGGAGTCGAGGACGTTCTCGCCCTTGACGATCGCTTCATACATGCGGGTTCGGCCGGCGATATCGTCGGACTTCACCGTAAGGATCTCCTGCAACGCGTGCGCCGCGCCATAGGCTTCGAGCGCCCATACTTCCATTTCCCCGAAACGCTGACCACCATACTGGGCCTTGCCGCCCAACGGTTGCTGCGTGACGAGCGAATACGGACCAACGGCGCGGGCGTGGATTTTCTCGCTGACCAAGTGGTGGAGTTTGAGCATGTAGATCACGCCAACCACGACGCGCTGTTCAAAGCGATCGCCCGTGCGGCCGTCGTATAGATCGGTTTTTCCGTCCGGCGCGAGACCGGCCTCGCCCAGCATGTCGCGGATCTGCTGTTCCGAGATGCCATCGAAAATCGGCGTCGCGGCATGCATGCCGAGGTGCTTGCAGGCCCATCCAAGATGGGTCTCGAGAACCTGGCCCACGTTCATGCGTGAAGGCACGCCGAGCGGGTTCAGCACGATATCGACCGGCGTTCCATCCGGCAGGAACGGCATGTCTTCTTCCGCGACGATGCGAGAGATGACGCCCTTGTTGCCATGGCGTCCGGCCATTTTGTCACCGACGGAAAGCTTCTTCTTCTCGGCGACGTAAACCTTGACCGACTTGACGATGCCCGCGTCCACTTCCTCCCCGCTGCCGGCGCGGTCCAAGGAGCGATTCTTGTCCTGCTTGGCTTCGGTGAACTTGTTGCGGTACTCGTCGATGATACCCATGATTTTAATGCGAATGGGTGACGGATCGATTTCCACGTGCTCGTAGTTCGCGGCCAGCTTGCGCAGCAGCGTCTTGGTGATTTTACGATTCGCGGGGATAATGACGTCGCCCGAACTGGCGTTCATCACGTCCAACGGAATTTTCTCGCCGAGCAGGATATTGGACAGCGCTTCGGTCAGATCCTCGGTCAACTGGGCGACCACGTCTTCGTGGCGTTCGGAAATTTCCGACTGCAACTTTTTGACGTCGGTCGGCTTTTCTTTGCCGGTCGCGCCCATCGCGTTGTTTTTCGAGGAAACCTTCACGTCCATCACGATACCGTGCGTGCCCGAAGGCGCCTTGAGCGAAGTATCGCGCACATCGGCCGCTTTCTCGCCGAAGATGGCGCGCAACAGGCGTTCCTCGGGAGCGAGTTCGGTCTCGGACTTCGGCGTGATCTTACCAACGAGAATATCGCCGGGTTTGACTTCCGCGCCGATCTGGATGATGCCGTCGTGCGAGAGGTTTTTGAGGGCCTCTTCGCCAACGTTCGGAATATCACGCGTGATTTCTTCCGGACCCAGCTTGGTGTCGCGGGCGCCGCATTCGAATTCCTCGATGTGAATGGAGGTGTACACGTCCTCGCGGACCAGCTTCTGGTTGATCAGAATGGCGTCCTCGAAGTTGTACCCGCCCCACGGCATGAACGCCACGACGACGTTTTTACCGAGCGCCAATTCGCCTTCGTCCGTGCCGGAACCGTCGGCCAGCGCGTCGCCGGCCTTGATTTTCTGTCCGACCTTGACGAGCGGGCGCTGGTTGAGGCAGGTGCCCGCGTTGGAGCGCATGAACTTCCGCAGCTTGTATTCCTGGAAGTCGTTGCCGGATTTCTTGACGGGCATTTTGCCGTCTTTTGAAATCACGACGCGGTCGGCGGAGGCGTAAGCCACCTTTCCGTCCTCGCTCGCGATGACCAGCACGCGGGAGTCGCGGGCCAGACGGCCTTCGATACCCGTTCCAACGAACGGACGTTCCGACTTCATCAGCGGCACGGCCTGGCGTTGCATGTTCGAGCCCATCAACGCGCGGTTGGCGTCATCGTGCTCGAGGAACGGAATCAAACCGGCCGCGATGGACACCACCTGTTTCGGCGATACGTCCATGTACTCGACTTTTTCCGGCGGAACCTCGATGAAATCGCCGCGAACGCGAACCATGACGCGGTCGTTCAAGAAGCAACTCTTCTCGTCCAACGGCGCGTTGGCCTGGGCGATGACGTAGCGCTCCTCCTCGTCGGCGGTGAGCCAATCGAGGTGTTTGCTGACTTTGCCTTTGGCGCATTTGAGATACGGCGTCACGATGAATCCGTACTCGTTCACCTTCGCGAAGGTGGAGAGCGAGGAGATGAGACCAATGTTCGGACCTTCCGGCGTTTCAATCGGGCAGATACGGCCGTAGTGAGAGCTGTGAACGTCGCGGACTTCGAAGCCGGCGCGATCGCGGTTCAGGCCTCCTGGTCCGAGCGCGGAAAGACGGCGCTTGTGCGTGAGTTCCGACAGCGGATTCGTCTGGTCCATGAACTGGGAAAGCTGGCTGCGGCCAAAGAAGTCCTTGATCACGGCCGAGAGCGCCTTCGGATTGATGAGCTTCTGCGAAGAGAGACGATCGACGGTCGTGTCGAAAATCGTCATGCGCTCCTTCACCAAACGCTGGATGCGGGCCAGACCGACGCGGCACTGACCTTCGAGCAGTTCGCCGACGGTTCGGATGCGGCGACTTCCCAGATGGTCGATGTCGTCCAGCGAGCCTTCGCCCATGCGGACCATGAGCAGATAGCGCAACGCCTCCACGACGTCTTCGACTTCAAGCGTCAAAGACGTGCTGTCGATGCCGAGCTTCTGCTGAATCTTATAACGACCCACGCGGCTCAGGCTGAAACGCGCTTCGTCGAAGAAGAGACGCTTGATCATCTGACGCGCGGACGCGGTGGTGGGCGGATCGCCCGGACGCAATTTCTGATAGAGATCCTTCAGGGCCTCGTCCACGGTGCGGGTGGTGTCGGCCTGCACGGATTTCAGGAACAAACCTTGGTCCCAGGAAACGTCGACGACGGAGATTTTCTTGTAACCGGCCAATTTCATGCGCTGGATCATGTCGACGGTCAGCGCGTCGTAACGACGACCGATGACGGACTCGGAGTCCGCGTCGACGATGTCGTCGGACAGCACGAGGTTCTCAAGATCCTCTTCCTTGAAGGTTTTCTTCGAAAGGGAGAACACGGCGAACTTGTAGTACAGGCCCAGGATCTCTTCGTCTTTCTCGTATCCCAAGGCGCGCAGGAACGTGGACGCGAGGAATTTCCTGCGCCGACGCTTGCGGTCGAGATAGATGTAGATCAGGTCGCTGGTATCGAACTGCGCCTCGATCCACGAACCGTGATCCGGGATGATGCGGAACGAATGAAGAGTCGAACCGTTCGCGTGTTGCGAAGATTCGAAGCAAATACCCGGCGAACGATGGAGCTGCGATACGATCACGCGTTCCGCGCCGTTGACCACGAAACTACCGCTCTTGGTCATCAGCGGAATCTCACCCATGAACAGGGTGTCCTCGCGGAGGTCTTCGCCTTCGCGCAACTTGAACGTGACGTACAGCGGCGCGGAGAAGGTTTCCCCTTCGCGCAGCGATTCAAGATGTTCAAGCTTAGGCTTCTTGATGTCGTAACTCACGAAATCAAGCGCGATCTGTCCGTCGTAACTCTCGATTGGAAACGCCTCGCCCAAAACGGCCTGCAATCCCATCTTTTTACGACGGGAAGGAGAAACGTCCTGTTGGAGGAAGTCCCGGTAGGAGTTAAGTTGGATTTCAATCAAGTCTGGCGCGTCTAGCGCGTCGGTCAGCTTACCAAAGTTTTTTCTCTCAGCCATTCCGCACCTTCAAGTCAATATTGGATAACGCTTGTTCCCCTTTGAGGCTCAAAGGGGAACAATGTACATGCCATCTCGAGGATGACGCGATCTGTCAAAACTAAATAAAACGCGGGGTTTTATTTGAGTTCGATAGATGCTCCAACACCTTCGAGCTTTTCTTTCATGGAATCGGCTTCTTCCTTGGAAACGCCGGCTTTCACGCTGGACGGAGCGCCGTCAACCAATTCCTTGGCTTCCTTCAGACCGAGACCCGTGATGCTACGGAGCTCTTTAATAACCTGAATCTTGGATCCACCAGCCGCGGTCAGAACGACCTCGAACTCGGTTTGAGCGGCGGCCGCGCCACCTTCGTCGTCACCAGCCGGAGCCGCGACGGCTACCGCCGCGGGAGCTGCCGCGGTCACGCCAAGACGATTTTCCAGCGCTTTGACGAGCTGGGAAAGTTCCAACACCGAAATGGTTTCAACCCAATCAACGAATTCCGCCATCTTGCCTTCGAGTACTACTTCTTCTTTTGTTTCTTCGGACATTTTGTACCTCCAGTATGAACTACTTAATTCAAATTAATATTGTTTTTACGCTTCTTGTTCTTTTTTGTCTTTCACCGCGCTCAGCACGTAAACCAGGCTCGCGACCTTTTGGTCGAGAACTCCGACCAGCTGGCTGCAAGGCGCCTGCAGGGTGCCGAGCAACATGGCGCGCAGCACATCCTTGGAAGGAAGCTTGGCGAGCGCGACCACGTCATCAGCGGTGACGGCTTTGCCTTCGACAAAACCACCCTTGATCACGGGTTTCTGATTCTTCGCGGTAAATTTCTTAATGACCTTGGCCACTTCAACGACGTCTCCGTCACCGTAGATCATCGCGGTCTGGCCCTTCAGGAGCGCGGACGCGTCCTCGGTCAGCGCGCGGTTGAGCATGCGGTTCTTGACGACGTTGTACGAGGCGCCATTTTCACGGAGCGAGTTTTTAAGCTCGGTCGTCGTGGGCATGTCCATGCCGTTATAGTCGGCGAGGATCATGTACAACGCGCCGGAAACGCGTTCGTCGATCTCGGTGGCTTCGGCCACTTTCTCAGGTCTCAGACCTTTTTCTTCAGGTTTCATCTAAATACCCTTCCCTTCCTACGCGGAAATTTCCTTGAGGGCGACCCGAAGGCCCGGACCCATGGTGCTGGAAATGGTGCAACGTTTGATGTATGTGCCCTTGGCGGAAGCCGGACGGGCGCCGTTGATCGCGTCAACCACGGCCTTGGCGTTCTCCAACAGAGCAATCTTCTCAAACGAGCGCTTGCCGAACGGAACCGCGATGTTGCCATTGCGATCCATGCGGAACTCGACGCGGCCGGCCTTCAACTGATTGACGGCGGCGGCGGTGTCGTCGGTGACGGTTCCTGTTTTCGGATTCGGCATGAGGCCGCGGGGACCGAGAACTCGGGCCACCTTGCGGACTTCTTTCATGGCGTCCGGCGTGGCGACCGCCGCGTCGAAATCCGTCCAACCTTCTTGAACCTTTTTGATCAAATCCTCGAACCCGACTTCGGAGGCGCCGGCGGCGCGGGCCGCTTCAGCGGCGTCGCCCGTGGCGAACACGATGATGCGAACGTCTTTACCGGTGCCGTGCGGAAGCGCGACGGTGGAACGAATCGACTGGTCGGACTTCGACGGATCGACGCCCATCCGGAAGGCGAACTCGAACGTTTCGTCGAATTTCGCGGTGGGGTTGTCTTGCAGGAAGGCGACGGCGCTTTCAACGCTGTAGTCGCTTCCCGCGGTGAGTTTCTCCGCGACCGCGGAGTATTTTTTTCCGTGTGATGCCATTATTCCACCTCAATTCCCATGCTGCGAGCGGTGCCTTCGATTATGCGTACCGCGGCGTCGAGATCGCTGGCGTTGAGATCGGCCTTCTTGGTCTCAACGATTTCCTCGATCTGCGCGCGGGTCACCTTGCCCACTTTGTCGCGGTTCGGAACGCCGGAGCCCTTCGCGAGGCCGGCGGCCTTTTTAAGAAGCACCGCCGCGGGGGGGCTCTTCGTGATGAACGAGAAACTGCGGTCGCTATAAACGGTGATGACCACCGGAATAACCAATCCCGCCTGACTCTGAGTCGCGGCGTTGTACGCCTTGCAGAACTCCATGATGTTCACCCCGTGCTGACCCAGCGCGGGCCCAACCGGCGGCGCGGGATTCGCGGCTCCAGCGGGGATCTGCAACTTGATGTACCCTGTTATTTCTTTAGCCATAACTAACCTCAATCAAATTTTATTCGGCCGACCGTTCAACTTGCCAGTATTCGAGCTCCACCGGGGCGGAGCGCCCGAAGATCGCGACGGAGATCTTCAGCTTGCCGCGTTCCGGATCCACTTCTTCGATCACGCCGCTGAAGTTCATGAACGGTCCATCCGTGATTTTCACGGTTTCTCCCGGTTCGAACATCACCTTCGGCGCGACGGCTTCCTTCTTTTCCTCGATTTGATTGACGATCGAGTTGACCTCGTCGTCGCTCATCGCGGCGGGTCTTTCACCACCCAGAAAACCAATCACGCTCGGGGTGTTCTGGATGAACGTCCAAGCTTCGGCGTTAAGCACGTTGTTTTCGTCGTACAAGTTGATGTTGATCAACAGGTAGCCGGGAAAAAACTTGCGGTTGACCGTCGTTTTTTTGCCTTGTTTAACTTCAGAGACCTTTTCGGAGGGGATGAGCACCTCTCCGATGTCGTCTTCCATTTCCTCTTGCTGCACTCGGCTGGCGATGTTCTTTTGAACTTTCAACTCGTGGCCGGAAAGCGCGTGTAGGATGAACCATTGTTTAGGCATGTGTTTCGTCCCTAACGAATAATGAAGCGAAGCAGGTTCATGTTGACCACGTCGCAAAGACCAACGAAAGCGCCGAGGATGATGACCGAGATGATGACCACCAGGGACTGACCAAATAATTCCTTGCGGGTGGGCCAGGAACATTTGAGCAACTCCGTTTTGACTTCCTCGAGGAAGACGCGGAGACCGCCGACGCTTTGGGTTAGTTTATTCATTTGCTTTCCAGTTTCAAATAAGTGGCAGGTCGGAAGGGACTCGAACCCCTAACAGCCGGTTTTGGAAACCGGTGCTCTACCAATTGAACTACCGACCTGACGTCAAAATAGAATCAACTACTTCGTTTCGCGATGAAGAGTGTGCCGCTTGTCGCGCGGGCAGTACTTCTTAATCTCGCGACGACCGGTTTCCAGCTTCTTGTTGCGGGTTCCGGTGTAGTTGCGCTCTTTGCACTCGGTGCAGGCCAAAGTGATAATATCTCTTGGCATGGTTTCGTCCTGTTAGAGTTAAACGGGCACGGACGGGCGTAATCCCGTCCGTCCCGATTACTCGCTGGTTTTACTCAACGATTTCGATAACGCGGCCAGCGCCAACGGTGCGGCCACCTTCACGAATCGCGAAGCGCATGTGCTGCTCCATCGCGATCGGAGTGATGAGTGTGACATCCATGGTGACGTTGTCGCCCGGCATGACCATTTCAACACCTTCCGGAAGCTGAATGTCGCCGGTTACGTCAGTTGTACGGAAGTAGAACTGCGGACGATAACCCTTGAAGAACGGCGTGTGGCGTCCACCTTCGTCTTTCGACAGAACGTAAACTTCGCCTTTGAATCCGGTGTGCGGATTGATGGTGCCCGGCTTGGCCAGAACCTGACCGCGCTGAACATCTTCTTTCTTGGTACCACGCAGCAGAACACCAACGTTGTCGCCAGCTTGACCCTCGTCGAGGATCTTGCGGAACATTTCAACACCGGTGCAGGTGGTGGTAGCCGTATCCTTGAGGCCGATGATTTCAACCGCGTCGCCCGTGTGAATCACGCCGCGCTCAACACGACCGGTAACCACCGTGCCGCGACCTTCGATGGAGAACACGTCCTCGATCGGAAGCAGGAAAGGCAGGTCGGTAACACGCTCGGGCTCCGGGATCCAGGAGTCGAGGGCGTCCATCAAATCTTGAATGCACTGCGCTTCCGGACCTTCAGGATTGTTGATGGCGCCGAGAGCGGAACCACGAACGATCGGAGAATCTTCTTCGAACTCGTACTTGGCGAGGAGTTCCTGAATTTCCATCTCAACGAGTTCGATCAATTCTTCGTCATCGACGAGGTCGCACTTGTTGAGGAACACGACGATTTTCGGAACACCAACCTGGCGGGCCAGGAGGATGTGCTCGCGCGTCTGCGGCATGGGGCCGGAGGGAGCTTCGACCACGAGGATCGCGCCGTCCATCTGCGCCGCGCCGGTGATCATGTTTTTGACGTAGTCGGCATGGCCGGGGCAGTCAACGTGGGCGTAGTGACGCTTATCGGATTCGTACTCAACGTGCGAAGTCGCGATGGTCAGAATCTTGGTGGAGTCGCGACGACCCTGGGATTCCGATGCTTTAGCAACGCTATCATACGCGATGTACTCAGCCAGCCCTTTGGCCGCCTGCACGCAGGTGATGGATGCGGTTACAGTAGTTTTACCATGGTCAACGTGACCAATCGTGCCCACATTCACGTGGGGCTTTGTCCGTTCGAACTTGTCCTTAGCCATTTTGTTTACCTCCTGATATCTCTCAGTTTAATCATATTACACAAATCGAATAAATGGAGCCCATGAGCGGATTTGAACCGCTGACCTCATCCTTACCAAGGATGCGCTCTACCAACTGAGCTACATGGGCCTGTTTATCCAAAAAAACAGACAAACAAGCCCGTTTCGCGCCGGTAAAAAACACGTTCACAGAGCTTGTTCCTTCAAAATCAACCTTGCTCACGGCCTAAGCTTTTTTCGTGAACAAGACGGCGCAATATATAGAACCGAACGAGAGAGTCAACCCCGAAGCCGAAAAAAGTTCAGCAAATTCGCGGCAACGGGTCCGAGGCGAGAATCCCCAATGTTCTAAGGGTTCCCATCTCCGAGCGCGACACCGTTTTCCCCGCGAACTCGTCCACGATCGTCCCGATGATCGCCGCCGAGCAAGCCAAGGGTGTTTTTCTCAAGAGTTTCAAGGCTTTTTCAGCGTCCGCCGCCGCGACCACCATGACGGCCTTTCCCTCGTTCGCGCTATATAAAGGGTCCAAACCCAGCAATTCCGACACGCCCGCGACCGCGTCCGAGACCGGAACCCGCGCTTCCTCGATCAAAACGCTCCAAGGCTGGTCCGCGGTCAACTCGTTCAAAATCGTCGCGACGCCGCCGCGGGTCGCGTCGCGGGCCCACTTCACTTCGGCGCCCGCGAAACATGTGAGCAGCGGATCGATCAGTGAAGCGCAATCGCTCTTCAAATTCGACTTCAAAGGAAACCCTTTTCTCAACGTCAGCAGCGCCATGCCGTGGTCGCCCACCGTTCCGGTCACGATGACCTTGTCGCCCACCGCGATCGTTTCCGGACGCAACGCGTGTTCGCGGACGCCGATGCCGGAGGTGTTGATGAAGATTCCGTCGCCCTTCCCCTTCTCCACCACCTTCGTGTCGCCACAGACGATTTGGACGCCGGCCTCGCGGGCCTTGGCGGCGATCGATTTCACGATCCGCTCGAGCGCCGCGATGTCCAACCCCGCTTCGAGGATCACCCCCAAAGAAAGCCAAAGCGGCCGCGCGCCCATCACCGCGAGGTCGTTCACGGTGCCGCAGACCGCGAGCGCCCCGATGTCGCCCCCGGGAAACTCCAGCGGGCTGACCACGTAGGAATCGGTGGTGAAAACCAACTCGCCCATCGGAGCGGGCAGCACCGCGCCGTCGTCCATCGAATCCGGCCCCGTTTCACCGAGATGCTCGCGGAACACGTCCCGCACCAGATCGCGCGTCAACCGTCCGCCGGAACCATGTCCTAGTATGATCTTCTCGCCCACCGCCATCCTTTCACTGGAAACAGCGTACCTTTTCAACACGCGAAAGTCACGCGTTCGCGCGCGACCGTCCGGCCATGATTCCGTGCATGCGCCGGGCCTGGAGCACGAAGGTTTCCAGCCGCGCCTCGATCACCTGCGGGAACGGACTTCCATCGCTCTCGACCGCGAGGAAGGGCAGCGCCTCCATGCGCTTCGAGTTCTCCCGAAAGGCGCGGTCGCGGCGGTGGTCCTTTAGATGGTCGCGGTCCATGTTCTGATTCAGAATCGACTCGCTCAGCCGATTGGGCATGCACCCGAACGGCCCGATCGCGATGGAGCCGCAAAACTCCTTGCCGACTTCCGCGACGGGTCCGCCGACCGTGAGGATCGCCTCGCCCACGAGCTTCGGCGAGATATACCGCGCGCCGTTCTTCACCACGTCCTTGATATCGACCGCGCGGCGAACGTGCCATCCGGATGCGACGAGCAGGTTGTTGACGTCCTTCTCGGCTCTGATCATGAGCGTCCAGCGCAACTTGTTCTTGAGCCGATCCACCGTGCCGCCGCGCGTGTCGCCGAGCTTTTGGTCGAACAGATAGTTCACGTAATGAATCCATTCATGCACGGGAGCGACGTGCGTCGCCAGCCCGTGCTCGGCGAGGAACTCGGGCAGCCATCTCCGCGCGACGTCTTCGGTTCGCACATAGATCTCGCCCACCAGCAGAATGGTCGGAACCTCCTCCACCGGCCGCCGCATGGGAACCGCGGCGAGTACCGCCGCGCCCCGCCTCAACGCGGCCCGCAGCCCGGACCGCCCGCCGCGCTCCATGCCATCGAGCACGTCGCCGAACACCGTGTTCAGCCGCGCGAGCGCCGCGGCGGGATCGACCGCGTTCACGAGCATCATGTTGTGAATGTTTTGGAAACACCCCGCGACGACCGAGGAGTACCAACCCAGCAGAACGAATTCGGCGCCGAGCCCCGCGTAGTTGTCGGCGGTCGAGAGCGACATGAACGCGACGTCGCGGATTCCGCGCGCGCGGATCAGGTTTTTCATGTAGACCTGATATTGTCCGAAGCGGCACGGCCCCTCGGTGGTCGGCATGAAGTAGACCGTGATCTCGTCGCGCGCGCGGCGCTCCAGATAATTAAGCAACGCGCCCGTGGTGAGCTGCATGGGCAGGCACTCCTTGCAGAGCGTGTTGCCTTTGCCCATCTTCAAATCCTCTTCGTTCATCGCGGGCAGCGCCTCGGCTCGGACGCCCGCCTTGCGACAGGCCGCCGCGAAACCGCGGATCAGCCACTGGCTCATGGAGGGGAAGATCAACTTCACCCGCGGATCGTTCAGCGCGACGCGCTCGCCCGAACTCGTGGTGATGCTGAACGCCCCGTCGACCATGCTCGAGGTCGCGGCCGGGGCATGGACCTCCGGCCGCGCGCGGCGCGCGATGGATCGGTAGCGCGCGACGATGTCGAGAAACGCCTCGATGCGCGTCTCGAGGCCCGCGTCGGCCGTGTGGTTGTCCAGCTCCAGCGTCAACGACGGCTTCTTGCCGAAAACCCGGCGAAAGAACCCGACGATGAACGAGTCGGGCCCGCACGAGAAATTGGTGATGTAGGTTCCGAACAAACGCGGATGTTTCTCCACCACCTCGGCGGCCTTGAGAATGATCTGCCCCAACGACCAAAACATGTGATCCTGAGCCGCGACGTCCTTCAGATCGAGGAAGTCCATCGGGATGACCGCGTAGCCGCGCGACGCGAATTTACGCGGCACGCCCTTGTTCGCCACGTGGGCGAACGCGTTGTAGGGCCGACCGAACAAAACGATTCCAACGCGTTCGGGATCGGCCTCGATTTCCGCGATCGCGCGGCGGCCGATCGCGCGCATGGCCGCCTCCATCTCCTTCTGCTTTTTCCACGCCTGATCGAAGGCGCGCCGCGCCCGTTCGGCGGCGACGCCCATCTCGCGCGCCACCCCGACGAACTGCCCGCGCGCCACGTCGACGCCCTGGTTGAATTGAATGAACGGCTGATGCACCGGAACGGCGCCGATCTGGTCCGCGAACGTGGACGCCATGACGAACGGCTCGCCCTGCACCAACGGACAAAGCTTGGAGGCGTGGAAGCCGTTCTCCACCTCCAACCCCTCGACGTGCGGCAGAAAGACGCGGTCCGGCTTCAGCCGCAGCAGATCGTGGAAATAGCCGTGCGCGATCTCGAGCGGGAAACAGAACGGAGCGGTCCGCGCCTCCACCCCTTCCGCGTCGACGCGTTCGGGCAGCGCGACCCGAAAACCGAGCCCCTTGAAAAAGTGGGAATAGAACGGATAGAGCGTGTTGGTCAGCAGGCTCCGGTTGATCCCGACGGTCGGCGCCGCCGCGGGCAGATCGCCGAAGTCCGCGGCGTAATCCTCGAACACCATTTTCTCGCGCAGCGCGACCAGATCGAGCGCGCCGACGTCGACGTCCTTCTCGCCGCGCGAACCGTAGTAGCGATCGCACGCGCCGCCGAACGGATAAACCTTCCCCTCGATCGCGATTCGGTTGATCCGGCAGCCGATGTCGCACTTTTCCTTCCCGCCCGCGCAGATGAACGGCTCCTTGTATTCCACGGCGCGGTCGATGAGGCGACTCAGCGAAAACACGTCCGGATCCATGAGCCCGCGCTCGATCCGATCCTGAACCTCCAAGGCGACGCCATACGCGCCCATCAGCCCCGGCTCGGGAGGCACGATGATGTCCTTGCCGGTCAGCGCGGCCATCGCGATGGGCACCGCTCGGTTGTAGCACACTCCGCCCTGCATGAAGATTTTCCGGCCCATCGGCCGCGCGCCCTTCACGCGGTTCACGTAGTTCATGCAAATCGAATACACCAGCCCCGCGATCACGTCCTCCTTCGCGACGCCTTCGTGCGAGGCGTTCTTGATGTCGGACGAAATGAACGCGGCGCACTGATCGTTGAAGTTCGGCGGACGCCGCCCCTTCATCGCCCACTCCGCGATCGCCTCCATCTCCACGCCCAGCGACTCCTTGGCGGACTCCTCGAGGAAGGAACCGGTGCCGGCGGAGCAGGCCTCGTTCATCGCGTAGTCGGAGGCCACGCCGTTCGTGATGAAGGTGTACTTCGCGTCCTGCCCGCCGATTTCGAAAATGGTGTCCACGGAACGGTCGAAATGAATCGCCGCGGTCGCGTGCGCGATGATCTCGTTGATGACGCCCTCGGTCAGCGCGTGCAACCCCGCGATCTTCCGCCCGGAACCCGTCGCGCCCAGCCCTTGAATCAAAACCCGCGTCTCGCCGAGCTGCTCGCGCAGCGAGGCGTAGCAACGCTTCGACGCGCCAACCGGATCGCCGTTGGTTCGCAGATATTCCGCCGCGAGGATTTTCCGATCGGACGCGCGGACGATCACCGCCTTGGTCGTGGTGGACCCCACGTCCAAACCCAGCGCGCAACGGTCGCCGAGGCGCGGCGAGCCGCGGTCCATTTCGGCGAACGTCACCCGGGGCTCGAACATGTCCAACGGCGGATGATATTCGAAGCGCGCGCGCGTCGTTTTGAACAGGTCGTCCAAATCGACCGCCGCCGTTTCATGATCCAGCGCCCACAGCGCCGCGCCGAGCGCCTCGAAACAGGTCGCTTCCTCGGGAACGATCAAGTTTTCGATCTCCTCGCGCAGGTAGTCCACCATCACGTCGTTGCGCGTCGTTCCACCCACCAGCACGATGTTTTTCTTGGGAATGTTTTTGAGCAGTTCGAGCGCCTTGCCCGCCATCATGCGGCAGAGCCCCGCGACCACCTCGCCCTTGGGCACGCCTTTGTTGGTCGCGTGGGTGCAGTCGCTTTTGCAGAACACGGAACAGCGCCCCGAAACCGGATGCGGCTTTTCCGTCCGCGCGAACCGCACGGCCTGGTCGATATCCACGTCCATGCGGCGAATCTGCTGCAGGAAAAACTCGCCCGTTCCCGACGCGCATTTATTGCCGGTGAAGACCTTGCTCACGCGCTGTTCCCGATCGAGCTTGTAGACGATGAAGGTTTCGCCGCCGGCGCTGACGACCGCGTTCATTTCGGGATGCCGCCGCCGCGTGTGTTCCACGGCGCGCTCGGTCGCGAGCGGTTCGGAAACGGTGGTGAGATTCAGCAGGTGGCGCAGTTTTCTTCCGGTCGACGCGACCCGGTCGAGGCGCTCGAGATCCCGCTCCGCGAGCAGGTCGGCCACGACCCGTTTCGGATTTCCCTCGTGCGCCCGCGAAACAACATCCGCGACGCGCGGTGTTTGTTCATTCCCGTCAACTTCCACCATCGTGATGGTCGAAGCGCCGCAACAGATTCCAAGAGCCCTCATCCCGTCCACTCCTTTCAGCGCCGAGCTTTAGGATACGCCCGCGCGCTCGGTCGTCAACGCGTATTTCACACGAGCGGCCTAATGCTTAAACCGTGCCGAAAGCGCGGCGCGCGGCGAATCCCAAGCAAATCGCCGGTTTTATAAAGATCGCGCGGGCGAGGCCTCGGCAAAGAATGCTTAGCGCCCCCGCGAGCGATGAAGGCGACTACTGAAAGAGATAGGCCGCGTTGCAGGCGCCTTCCGCGCTGACCATGCAGGCGCCGACGGGCGAGTCGGGCGCGCAGCGGGTTCCAAAAAGCGGGCACTCGGGCGGTTGCTTCAGCCCCTTGAGAATATCGCCGCAGACGCACCCTTTCGGCGCGCGGCTGTCGGTGACGAGGTCGAATTTCCGTTCGGCGTCGAACGCCGCGTACGCGGCGCGGATGCCGTAGCCCGCCTTGGGAATCAGCCCGAGCCCGCGCAACTCGGCGTCGCGCTCCTCGAACACGTCGGCGATGACCGCTTGCGCTTTGCGGTTTCCGCCGTACGAGGCGCCGCGCGCGTAGGCGTTGAGGTTCGCGTGGCCGCCGCGCGCCCATTCGGCCGCCAGCGCGTGCAGCGCGCCGAGCAGATCAACCGGCTCGAAGCCGCCCACCACCATCGGCACGCGGAAGCGCGCGCGCAACTCGTCGTAGGCCCGCGCGCCGATGATCGACGTCACGTGGCCCGGCGTGATGAAGCCGTCGATCTCCGCCTCGCCGGACGCGAGCAACGCCTCGAGCACGGGCGGCACGCGCTTCGCGGAAAGCAGCACGGAGAAGTTTTTCACCCCGGCTTTCCGCGCGCGCTGGATCGCGAGTCCGAAGCCCGGCAGCGTGGTCTCGAAGCCGACGCCCAGAAACACCACCTCGCGGTCCGGATGCTCCCGCGCGGTCTCCAACGCCTGAAACGGGGAATAGACCGCGTGGATTTCGGCGCCCTCGGCCGCGGCCTTTTCGAGCGAGAGCCGCGTGCCCGGAACCCGCGTTAGGTCGCCGAACGTGAACACGCGCGCGGCGTGGTCGAGCGCCAACGCGATCGCCTGGTCGATGTATCCGATCGGGGTGACGCAGACCGGACAGCCCGGCCCCGAAACAAGCCGAAGGTTCGGCGGCAGGATTTCGCGCAGACGGTATTTGTAGATCGTGTGGGTCTGCCCGCCGCAGACCTCCATCACGCTGAACGGTCGGTCGCCGACCTCCGCCGCGATCGCGGCGGCGAGCTTCCGCGCCAGAGCGGGGTCGCGATATTCCGAGCGCGCGCTCATGGGCCGTTCAGCTCGTTCCAGATGGCGAGGGCTTCCGCGGCGGCGGCCTCGTTGATGGTTTCGATCGCGATGCCGGCGTGCGCCAGAACGTGGTCGCCCAACTTCACGTCTTCGAGCAGCGCGGTGGAAAACTCGACCTGAACGCCCAATCGCTCCCCCACGGCCATCTGGCCGTCGAGCAGCTCGATCACTTTGACTGGAACCGCGAGACACATAAGTCACCTTCGGGGCTTTCCTTGAGTAAGACATATTTTCCGCGGGAAAACAAAACACAATAAACCCGCGGCCCCGAACGTTGATGGCGGTGTCACCCGAACCAATAATCTATTGCTTTTTCCAAACCTTGAATGGCAGACTGTTTCCACATGTTGACGACGAACACACGAATTCACGATCTCCTTCACGGCACGGGGCTTTTCGAGGAAAACCAGCTCGAGACGCTGCTGTCCGCCGCGCGCGAGAATGGCACCCCCATCTGCCGAGCCGTGCTCGACGGAAGCGAGCTGAAGGAGGACCAGTTCCTCGAGAAGCTCGCGG
>JARFRL010000029.1 GCA_029287275.1 Pontiella desulfatans | reverse complement strand
TGGCGCGCCGACTCCGCGAGCCCCAGCGCCCCGCCGATCACGATCACGATCCGCCGTCTACCGGCGAAAGGATGCTCGCCGCGGCGCGCGCTCTTCAGCAGCCCGGCCATCTCCATGGTCTCCACTTTTTTTCCGCGCTCGTCGCACGCGATCAGAAAATCGCCGGCCTTGAGCGACTTCAGAATCCGCTCGGCCTCGGCGGCGCGGGCGAGCTCGGGGGCGCGCGCCGTCGCCTTTTCGTCCTTGTATTCCACCACCTCGACGCCGAACGCGCGCAGCCGCTTGACGTACTCGTCTTGCGCGGCGGCCAACACCTTGGGCTTGATTTTTCCTGGAAGTAAAACGCGGACGTTCATGGGGCCTTCAACGGGTTGTGATCAGGGATGGATGAAACGGAACGCGGCGAAGGCGGTGGCGACTCCGGTGAGCATGCCCATCAGCACCTCCAACCGCGTGTGCCCAAGCAATTCCTTCAGCTTGATTTCCGAAAGGTGATGCTCGCGCAGAAGCTCGTCCACGATCTGATTCAGCAGCTTGGCCTGCTCGCCGGCCGCCTTGCGCACGCTCTGCGCGTCGAACATCACCACCACCGCGAACGCCGCGCCGAGGGCGAAGATCGCCGAATCGAAGCCCTCGCAAAGCCCCAACGAGGTCGCGAGCGCCGCCGCCATGGCGGAGTGGGCGCTCGGCATGCCGCCGGTGCTGACCATGTAGCTGAAATCCAATCTACGCGACTCGATCAGGCAGTTGATCATCTTCGCGCCCTGCGCGACCAGCCATCCCAGAAGAGCGGCCCAGAAACTCGGATGCAAAGCACTCATGTTTTTTCCTTACGTGAACTAAAAGATGTATAGATTCGAACGAGTACCGGATCAATCCGATTTCCTGTTTTTACTCGTCCGGCGCGGAAGGCCGGCTGGAGCCGGGCAGGTTTTCGAGCCGCCAGTTCGGGTTGGACAACGTGCCGGTCAAACGCGTTTCGAATAATTTAAAGAAAGGATCCGTGATCACCCGCAGGACTTTGGATATCTGATTCTCGCTCATGACCTGCGCTTGAACCTTGGCGTCGAATCCCTCGCGTTTCGAGTAGCTTCCACTCCCCTTGGCGCTGATCACGTCGCCCTCGAAATACGCGTTCCGCGAATGAACCGCGCCGTTCTTGAGCTCGAAATCGCCTTTTAGACTGGTGATGGAGAACGCGTTGAAGCCGGGGAAAATCCGCCGGACCACCTTGGTGAATCCACTGAAAAAAGGTAGATCCGCGAGCTGCCCATCCACGACGGCGACCGTTCCCGTCCCGTTCGCGGTTTCAAAAAAATCGCGGCTCATGTCGGCGCGGAAATGGACTTCGCCCGACATCGTTCCGCGGACCCCTTCGCTGACGGCGGCGTTTAATTGCTCCAGACAGGAACGGAACTCCGCGTTCTTGATTTCGACCGTCATTTCATACGGCGTCGCGTTGGTCGCCGGATCCAACCGAATGGAAAACGCGCCGCGGCCCTCGCCATCATACAACTCGAACGCGGCGTCTTCCACCGAGATCAGCGGTCCGGCGCCGGTGACGACCGCGGAAAACGTTTTCATGCCGGCCACGGGAATCTCGACCTGATCGGCCTCGACCTCGGCCGAGAACTTCGTCCCCGCCATGGTCGCCCAATCCAAGCTTCCCCGCGCCTGGATCCGGGTGTCGCCGGTGGTGATGATTTTCGAGCCGAACAGATCGAAGCCGGCATAGACCGCGTCTTCAAGCACGTCCGGCGGCATGCTGCCGAACACGTCGAACGTGACGGAGTGGTTCTTGAATTCGATCGAGGCGGAGCCTTTCATGAAGTCGACGTCTTTCATGGCGGCGATGGGGTCGAGCCGCAACACCGCGTGTTGGTAATAGGCGGAGGTGTTGACGGAAGTCAGCTCGGCGTCGTGCACCCGCGCCTCGTTGGCCATCGCGTGGATATTGATGAAGAAGTCGGTCCAGTTGGTGTAGCAGGATCCCAGCTCCAACGCGATTTGGGGCGGCTCCTCCAAGAACTGAAAACGGGCGATCGCGTTGGTCGCCTCCGACACGAGATCCAGCGGCCGAATGAGCAGGTTCGGATCGAAGCTCCCCTCGGCTTTCACGCCGAACTCGTGCGTGCTCCAATCCCAGAACACCTCGCCGACCGCGGAACCGCCTTTCAGGCAGCTACCCACCTCCTCGGCGCGCTCCTCCTGCCCCAGCACCGACCCGCTGAGGTTCGTCAGCTCCAGTCGATCGTTCGCCCGTTTAAGGTCGCCGCGCAACGAGTCGATCACCAATCGACGATATTCGAGGTCTCGAATGGAATACGAACCCGTCAGGCTATTCAGCAAGTCGTTGGGCGCGGCCGGCCCGAAATCAACTTGGAAGCGCGGCAGCTCGCCGAATCGCAATTCGGCCTTCACCAGCACGTCCAGCACGACTTGCGGCGCGATCAAAAGCAGCTCATTGGATCGAATGGCGTTGCGGAATCCCCCCCGCGCTTGGTTGGTCCACGGGTTGTAATCGCCCGAAAACGCCAACGAGTCGCCGTCTTTACCGAGTTGAACGCGCCCGATCGTCACCAAGGGGCGCGCGTAGCCGACCTCAACGAGCGCCTTGTCGAACTCGACGCCGCGGAAGGCGACCTCGCTGGCTTCGAGCCGAACATCCATTCGGCTTTCCACGACGGCATCCGCGTCGAGCGTGAAATCAACGTCCACGAGCGCGCCGCCATTCAGCTGAAAACTCTTGAGCCGGTCTTCCCAAAGCTGAAAGCGCTCGGCATCGACGTAGGTTGGCGTTTCGATCTTCCGCGGCGCGGCCGGCGCGGCGGGCGCGGCGGGAGCGGGCGCGGCTTTCAGCACGACGCCGTTCACGCGGAAGTCCGCGCCAAGCCACGACATTCGCCCGTCGCGCAGCTCGACGCGCCCCGGGCGAAACGCCAAGGAAAGCCGGATGTCGTTGATGGATCGATAGGCGCTGCCTTCAGGAATTTCCACGCCCCACCCGACCGAGGGGGTGATGTTCACGCCGGACGCCTGAATATCGAGAACCCAGCCTTCGCCCTCGGGGGTCTCGAATTCCGATCGATGATCCAACAACACCTCGCGGGCGCGGAAAATCGGCTCCAAATCGTCGGGATGATCGCTGTAATAACGCACGTTGGAGGCGCGCCAGCCGCGCAGCGTGAGCACGACGTGCTCGACGTCGACGGGAATTCCCGCCGCGTTCGCCCGCTTGACGATTTCGCGGAGAACCGGCTTGGGAACGCCGTGCGTTCGCAGGAAAACGAAGGCGCAAAGCAGAAGCACGAACAAGAGACTTAGGCACCGGACAACCATCCGGACCGCCCGGAAAACCCACATGGAGATTCGTTGATTGCGAACGAACTTTTTCATTTATTCAGCGGGCGGGACGGCGCGTTCCACCTCGCTCATGAGATCGGCGGTTAGAATGTTGACGACGGGTTTCTCGAGGTAGAAGACGACGTCGCGGCCCTTGACCATGGAGTAAAAACCATCCGGCGTCTCGCTGCCCACGAGCAGCACGCGGCCGAGCTCATTGGTCCCGGAGAGCCCCACGCGCAGTTCGGCCAGCGGCGTCGCGAGCCCGTAGATTTCCAGATCGCGCGGATTGTAGGTGATGTACCCCGTCGTCCGCACGCGCTCGAGTTCGCGCAACAGCCGCCCAATCGTCTGGTCGTTCACGCGGACGTTGCCGTTGGTCTCCGCCGGCGCGAAGGAGCCATCTTCCATGCGGGCCACGGTTTGCCGATCCGTCGCGCCGCGCGTGATGCTGACTTTGCTCACGTCGGCGCGGCTGAAACTCCACACGATCCGGTCTTTGTAAGCCAATGGATCGATGACGCCGGAGGGAATGGCCGGCAGGTTGATTTGATAAATGGCGGGATCATCGTCGCGGCGGATCAGCAGCCCCGCCAAACTCCCGTTGTTCGGCAACACTTCGATCCGATTCGTCACGCCCGCTTCCGCGGAACCGATTTCGAACACCCATTCGGCGGGCGCCTGGTTCGTGACCACGTTGAATTCCGTGATGAGCGCGCTGCCCCAGAAAATAATCAGGTCGGAAACGGCCTTCGCGCTGGCGTCCCACACCACGGGGCTGGCGATCTTCCACGTCTTGGAATCGTCGACCGCTAGGGAGAGTCGCTCTTCGCCGCGAGAGACCACGACGGACGAAACCGTCGCGAGCGGAACGGACAGCACGCCGGCGTCGCGGAAGCGCTTCGCGGGAACGTTGAGCAGTTGAAGAATGTCGGCCGAAAGCGTGAACACGGACGTGTCGTCGGCGCGGCGGGCGTAAACGAAACCGGGCCGGTCCGGATAATCGTCGCCGACCATCAGCATGCGCGAGGATCCGTCGGCGCCAACCAGCGAGATCTGCCGGGATTCCGCCTGCAGGCCGTACACGGAGAAGTCGGAGACGTTGTCCGCGATGAAATCCTTGATCCGGAAGCCGTAGAGCTTGCGCAGATAATCGTCCACTTCCTTCGAATCCGCCAGCGCGGAGACCGGCTGCTGCACGCGCCAGCCAACCTGCGGTTCCTTGACGAGTTGCGCGAAGCCCGCGGAGCCGCGGATTTCCACTCTGCGGACGCCCGCGGCGTCGCCGGAGAAGAGCGTCTGATCCCGTAATATTTCGTGCGACGCGGGCACGATCGCCATGAGTTTGTTGGAGATCGTGTAGATCTCCTCCGCGTCGGTCGCCTTGGCGTAGACCATGTCGCCCAACGGCGTCGAGCGGCCGATCAACCAGCCGTGCCGACCTTGATTGTCCACCGCGGTGATCGTCACGGCGGGCGTGTCGAAGCCATATTCCGCGGCGTCGAACCCGCGCAGTGAAAGTTGTTCTTCGGTGATGGTCGTCCCCTTGCCCATGGAGTTGAGCCCGGCGACCATGCGCTGGATGAGGGCCTCGTCGGCGCGCCCCATGCTTCCACCGGCGTCGCCGGCCAGCCAGACGCCGTTTTCCTTGACGCAACGAACGACGCCGTTCGTGTGAATGAATTCGATCGACGTCAGCCCGCGGGCGTCGAGGTTGAAGAGCCGCACGCGTTCAAGCGCCTTGGCGGGGTTGCGCGCGCGCCACGATTCCTGCGCCCAGATGAAGACGCCGAGCGCGACGATGCCGATCAAAATGAATAGCGTGGAGCGACCTTTCATGAATCTCCTATTTCCTTCTGCGGGCCCAGACGAACAGCCCAATCACCATGGC
>JARFRL010000482.1 GCA_029287275.1 Pontiella desulfatans | reverse complement strand
CGGACTTTTTTCGCGCCCGTTTTCACGATGCGGGCGTAGGTCCCGTCGGGTTTCAGCGTCCAGCATTTTTGATTGTCCGCCAGGTGGAGCGCGAGCATGTTGATGAGGCGGTCGCGGCAATCGGCGTCCTCCACCGGCACCATGAGCTCAAGGCGTTTATCGAGGTTCCGCGGCATCCAGTCGGCGCTCGCGATGTAGACCCGCGGCTTGCCGCCATGATGGAAATGAATGACTCGGGCGTGTTCGAGATAGCGATCGATGATGCTGGTGATCACGATGTTTTTCTCCGGCTTGGCGCAACAGATGCCGCGGATGTTCAGATGGATTTTGACGCCGGCGCGGGCGGCCTCGCGCAACTTCTCGATCAGCGCGACGTCGACCAACGAGTTGACCTTGGCGTTGATGACGGCCTTTTTGCCGGACTTGGCGCGGTCGATCTCGTAGTCGATGAGTTCGATGATTCGGTCGCGCATGCCGATCGGCGCCATGCTGATCAGGTTGAAGTCGAGCGGTTGCGCGTAGCCGCAGAGCGCGTTGAAGAATCCGGCCGCGTCGCTGCCGAGTTCCGGATTGCAGGTCAAGTAGCTGATGTCGCCGTAGAGTTTCGCGGTGGACTCGTTGTAGTTGCCGGTTCCGAAGTGGCAGTAGCGCGCGACGCCCAACGGCTCGCGACGGGCGACCATGCAGATCTTCGCGTGGGTTTTGTAGCCCTTCACGCCGTAGATGACTTGAACGCCGCATTGCTCGAGATCTTTGGCCCAGCCAATGTTGCGGGCTTCGTCGAAGCGCGCCTTGAGTTCCATCAGCACGGTCACGTTAACGCCGTTCTCCGCGGCCCGTTTGAGCGCCGAGATGATCGCGCTGTCGGAGCTGGTCCGGTACAGCACCATCTTGATGGCCATCACATCCGCGTCCGCGGCGGCTTCCTCGATGAACCGAATCACCGGATCGAAGCTTTCGTAGGGATGGTAAAACAGCAGATCCTTCTTCGCGATCTGACCGAACAAGGGCTCGTTCGGCACGACGGCCGGCGAGGCTTGCGGCGGCCACGCCTCGGTTTTGAGTTCGTCGTGGCCCTCGAGAAAAGCCATGCCCATGAAATCCTTCAAGTTGAGCGGTCCAGCGATGGGATAGACCGACTCCTTCGACGCGGGGATGCTGGCGCGGAGATGGTCCAGCAACTCTTTCGAAATGGTCGATTCCACCTCCAATCGAATGCAGTCGCCCGTCTTGCGCTCCTCCAGCACGTCCTCCATGCCGGTCAGCAGATCCGGCGCCTCGTTTTCCGCGACGGCGAAATCGGCGTTGCGCGTCACGCGGAACAAGGCGGTTTCGCGGACCTCGTAGCCCGGGAACCAGCTGGCCGCGTGCTTTTTGACGATTTCCTCGCGCAACACGTATTCGAATCCCGCGTCGGAGGGAAGCGAAACCACGCGGCCGCCGGCGCGTTCGAGCGACATGATGGCGTGCAGATCCCTTCGCTTCCGCGCGCCCATGGTCCGCAACTTGACGAGTAGATTCAAACCGAGGTTCCGCGGCAGCGGAAACCGCTCGCCCGTTTCGACCGCGATCGGCGTGATCACCGGGAACAGCTCTTCCGCGAACAGATCGTGAACGTACGCTTCCTGCTCGCCGCTGAGTTGATCGATCTTGGCGTGGCGGATGCCGCCTTTTTCCAGCGCGGGCGAAACCACGTCGTTGAAGCACCCGTGCAATTCGCTCATCATGGCGCGCGAGCGCGTTTCGATCACGCGGAGCTGCGCCAGCGGCGTCAGCCCGGAGGGGTCCTTCTTTCTTCGCCCGGCCTTGCGGGCCATATGAAGACCGCCGACGCGGACCATGAAAAACTCGTCGAGGTTGGAGGACGTGATCGCGAGGAACTTGAGCCGTTCCAGCATGGGGATCGCCGGATCCTTGGCCTCCTCGAGCACGCGTTGGTTGAACTCGAGCCAGCTGAGCTCGCGGTTGAAATAGTTGGATTCGTTTTTGGCCGCCATGAATTCGTTATCCTTGTCTTCGTTTCGCGCGCAACGCGATCACGCGTCCGTAAACCTGTTCGAACAGCTTGCCCTTCACGACCATCGCCCGCTTCTCCGCGGTGTATTCCCCCGCGCGGCCGATCTCGATGACGACTTGATCCTCGTCCACCGCGATCTTTAAATTCTTGACCGCCTGCGTGTGCGATCGGTCCAACGCGTCGGCCGCGCGCAGAATCGCCGCGAGCTTGTTGACGATCAGCCGCTCCTCGCGTTGCAACGCGTCGTAACCGGGGTGCGTCGCGCGCGGCGCGGCGCCGCGGTGATAGCGGGCGACGAGCGCGGTCAAACGAATGTCCTCTTCACCGAGTCCGAAAATATCACTGTTTTCGATGATGTATTTGGAGTGCTTGTGATGGCTGCTGCTTCCGATGAACATGCCGACGTCGTGCAACTGCGCGGCGACGGTGAGAATGACCTCGTAGCGCGCGCTCAGGCGATGCTCGGATTCCATCGCGCGGTACAGCTCGATCGACAAAGCCGTCACGCAATCCGCGTGCGCCTGATCCAGGCTGAAGCGTTTGCCCACCTCGCGCGCCGAGTGGAGGATCTGCTCGACGAAATCCTCCGACCACGATCCGCCCGTCGCCGCCTCGGCCAACAAACCGTCGCGCAACGACACGCCGCAGATGAAGATCTGCTTGAGCTTGAACGCCTCGGCGAGTTTGACGTAGGCCATCAGCGCCGGCCCGAGCGTCTGCGCCTCCTCCAGCATCAGCCGGTGTTTCCGAGCGATCCGCTCGACGTCCAGCGCGAGGATTTTGTCGGCGAGCGCCCGCAGATCGATCAGTTTGACGCATCCGAGTTGTTCGTCGCTCCAGCCCTTGAGAAGTTGGCGAGCGGCGAAACGCGCCTCGCCGCCCATCAGCAACAAAGACACCTTTTCCGTGTCGCGGCCGGCGGCGTCGCGGCATTGGCGCACGGTGGCCTCGACCTCCATGGAAAGCGTCTCGCGCTGGCGGGCCTCCGATCCGCGTTGCTCTTGCATGGTCTCCTGTAGCCGATACGCGCCCATGCGATAGGTGTGGGCGAAGGAAACGCGGGCGTCGTCGAGCCCGAGCAGCTCCGTGCTGCCGCCGCCGACCTCCGCGACCAACAAACGGTTTTTCCGGAGCGCGGCGTTTGACTCGAGCACCGGTTGAATGGCCAGAAACGTCAGGCGGTTGACCTCCGTGCCCTCGATGACCTCGATGTTCACGCCGGTCGAGATGTAGACGCGGTCGATAAACTCGTCGCGGTTGCGCGCCTCGCGCACGGCGCTGGTCGCGACCGCGCGGACATCCCGGTTTAGATCGATGTTGTACTCGCCGAGCAAGCTGGCGAAATTCCGAAGGGTTTTCACCGCGTCGCTGATGGTGGATCGGGAGATTCGGCCGCGGGAGAACGTGTCGCTGCCGATGGAGACGCTTTGGTTGAGGATTTCCAGCGGTTGGATGGTTCCATCCTCCCGCACCTGCGCGACCACCATGCGGATGGAGGTCGAGCCCAGATCAATCACCGCCTTGAGTTGGTAATCGACTTGCGCCTCTGAAATCGTCGTTTTCGCCATAGTTGAGCCTCCAAAACTGACGATACGATACGCGGCTCCCTATCAAAACGCAATCCATGGTTAGTCTTTGGTTAGCCGCGCGCCGCGGTTTGGGGCGCTTTCGGCGATACGCGGGCTTTCAAGGTTGATTCGTTCAGACGGCTGGATAGAATGCGTCTTTATTTGCGGGAGAAGTATGGCGGAGAAGAAGGAAACACCCATGATGGCCCAATATCGGGCGATTCGGCGCGAGCTGCCGGAAGACACGATTCTCTTTTTTCGCTTGGGCGATTTCTATGAAATGTTTTTCGACGACGCCAAGACGGCCACCGAAATTCTCGGCATCACCCTGACCAAGCGCCACAACACGCCGATGTGCGGCGTCCCCTACCACTCCGCGGCCGGCTATCTCGAGCGGCTGGTCCGCGCCGGCGTCAAGGTCGCGATCTGCGAGCAGGTCGAGGATCCCGCGACCGCCAAGGGCGTGGTCAAACGCGAAGTGACCCGCATCGTGACGCCCGGCACCATTCTCGACGAGGTGACGCTCGAGGGCAACGAGAACAACTTCCTCGCGGGCCTTTATAAAGAAAAGAACATGTTCGGCATGGCGATGCTGGATCTTTCGACCGGCGAGTTCTGGATCGAGCAGAGCGACGACGTCGCGAGCGTTCAGGCCAACTTTTCGCGCTACGCGCCGGCGGAGTGCGTGGTGGCCGAGGATCAGATGGGCGACCCCGCGTTCGACGAACTGGCGATGGAGGCGACGAACACCCTGCTGACGGCCTGCGAGGACTGGACCTTCGAGCCCGCCTCCGCGAACGAGTATCTGCTGCGTCATTTCAACGTGCATTCGCTGGAAGGATTCGGCTGCGCGGCGATGCCTTCGGCCTTGGGCGCGGCGGGCGCGGTGCTGTATTACGTGAAGAACGAACTGCGGCGCGATCTCTCGCACGTGCGCAACCTCCGCGTCAAAAACCCGTCGGACTACATGCTGATGGACGAGACCACCGCGACGAATCTCGAACTGGTCGCGCCGATCAACTCCAACCGGCAGGCGTATAAAGCGACGTTGCTGAACGTGCTCGACGAAACCCGCACGGCGATGGGCGGACGCTTGCTACGCGAGTGGTTGCTGCGGCCGCTCAACGATCTCGAGGTCATCAACGCGCGCCTCGAAGCCGTGAGTCTAATGGTCGGCAACCAGACCTATCTGCGCTCGCTGCGCGACGTGCTCGGCGACATCAAGGACGTCGAACGCCTGATTTCGCGCATCGGCTCCACGGCGGGCAATCCCCGCGACACGCGGGCCATGGGCGTTTCGCTGCAACAAATGCCGCTCATCAAATCGCTGCTGAACGGCAAAGGCGGATCGCTTGAGGCGCTGGGGGAGCGAATCACCGCGTTGCCCGAAGTGGTCGCGCTGATTGAAGCCGCGCTCGTGGACGAGCCGCCGATCAACCTGAAGGACGGCGGCGCGATCCGCTCCGGCTATCACGCCGAACTCGACGAACTGCGCGACGCGGCGACGCTGGGCCGCAAATGGCTCGCGGAGTTCCAAGCCTCCGAGATGGAGCGGACCGGCATCAAAACCTTGAAGGTGCGGCACAACAAGGTGTTCGGCTATTACATCGAAGTAAGCAAAGCCAACGCCGCGCTCGTTCCGGAGGATTACATCCGCAAGCAGACGCTGGTGAACGCGGAGCGCTACATCACGCCGGAGCTGAAGGAATACGAAAACAAAATCTTCGGCGCGCAGGAACGTTCG
>JARFRL010000364.1 GCA_029287275.1 Pontiella desulfatans | reverse complement strand
CGACGCGGACGGGCTGAGCTGGGAGCTTTACCGCGACACGCTCATCGAGCAGGCGGAGCAGGGGATCGACTATTTCACCATCCACGCGGGCGTCCTGAAAAAGGACATTCAACTCGTCAAGGAGCGCAAGCTCGGCATCGTCAGTCGCGGCGGATCCGTGCTCGCGAAATGGATGATCGACAACGATCAGGAAAACTTCCTCTACACCCACTTCCGCGAGATCTGCGAGATCATGCGCGCCTACGACATCACCTTCTCGCTGGGCGACGGCATGCGGCCGGGTTGCATCGCCGACGCGAACGACGAAGCCCAACTCTCCGAATTGAAAACGCTCGGCGAGCTGACGAAGATCGCGTGGGAATATGGCTGCCAGGTCATGATCGAAGGGCCCGGCCACGTGCCGCTCGACAAGATCAAGGTCAACATGGACAAGCAACTCGAAGCGTGTTTCGAGGCGCCGTTCTACACGCTCGGCCCGCTGGTCACCGATATCGCGGCGGGCTACGACCACATCAACTCCGCCATCGGCGGCGCGGTGATCGGGTGGTATGGAACCTCCATGCTCTGCTACGTCACGCCGAAGGAGCACCTCGGCCTGCCGAACCGCGCCGACGTGAAGGAAGGCGTGATCGTCCACAAGATCGCGGCGCACGCGGCCGACCTCGCCAAAGGCGTGCCCGGCGCGATGGACCGCGACGAGGCGATGCGTAAAGCCCGCGGCGAGTTCCGCTGGGAAGATCAGTACAACCTCACCTTCAACCCGGAGCGCGCCCGCGCCTTCCGCCGCGAGTCCATGCCGCCCGAGGAACGCGACAAGGTCGATCAGCACTACTGCTCCATGTGCGGCGAGCGCTACTGCTCCATGCGCATCTCCGAGGAAATCCGCCAGTCGTAGCCCTTATGGGTACACGTCGCGGCGATAAGTCGCTTCGCGTTCATCTTCGGTATGGACTTGAAATCCTTCGCGGCTGATTTCTTGAAGAGGATGTTATAGGACGCCATCTTTTTGGAGCCCTTTCACGAAATCCTCGAATCCAATCACGGGTTCTTTGTTCCGCTCATCAAACGCCGCGAGGTCCGCGGCGTCCTGAGCGAGCTCGTCGCGCGCCGCGTCATTGATTAGTTCCGACATGGATCGGGACGTCTCGATTGATTGGAGGCGCAACGCCTTGTGGAGCTGGCTCCAGTGTCAGTTGAAGCATGTGTTCATTCTCCCCCAAATTCGATCCGACGTGAATTTGTTGGTTTATGCCAAAACACGCGGCTGTAAACACGCGGCTTTTTTATAAAGACGCGGAGCGTTCCCCGCGTTAATAAAGAAGCATGAGCGAGGAAAAACCCTATAGCGCGGACGAGGAGCTGGCCAATTCCATCACGCATGGGTTGGGCGTGGTGATCGGGATCGCGGTGCTGGCGCTGTTGGTTGTTTTCACGAGTCTGCGCAAAAGCGCGTGGGAAATCGTGAGCGTGTCGATCTACGGCGCGACCTTCATCCTGCTTTACTTGGGCTCGACGCTTTACCATTCGTCGAGAAAGCCGGGCGTCCGACGCGTCATGAAAATCATCGACCACTCCGCGATCTATCTGCTGATCGCCGGCACCTACACGCCGCTGGCGCTCGCGCCGTTGCGCGGGGCGTTGGGTTGGAGCATCTTCGGCGCGATTTGGGGCGCCGCGCTGCTTGGCATCTTCTTCAAGGTGTTTTTCACGGGCCGTTTCAAATGGGTGTCCCTCGGAAGCTACCTCTTCATGGGGTGGTTCTGCGTGGTCGCGATCAAGCCGCTGTTCCGCGAGCTGAGCACCGCGGGGTTCGTTTTTCTGGCGGCGGGCGGGCTGTGCTATTCCGTCGGGGCGGTCTTCTACGCCTGGAAGTCGCTCAAATGGTCGCACGCGGTCTGGCATCTGTTCGTGCTCGCGGGCAGCCTGTGCCACTTTTTCAGCATCCTCTTCGGCGTCGCGTTGTAGCGCGTTCTTTCTCAAATCACCCTCTCACGGGGTAACATCCAACCGCGCGATCGTGAGTTTGGATGTTACCTCTGAACGTAAAAAGCACCCGTGCCGCAAATAATCCGTGCAATCGGTTCGGGGGCTAGGTAAAAATGGGCTTTTGATTTCAACCCCAAGGGAGATGTTTCCATGAACGTGAAAATTGAGCGCGCGCTGCTGAGTGTGTCCGACAAGGCGGGTATCCTTGATTTCGCCCGCCATCTGCATGATATGGACGTGGAGTTGCTTTCCACCGGCGGCACCGCGAAGGCGCTCCGCGAGGCCGGCATTCCGGTCAAGGACGTCTCCGAGTTCACCGGCTTCCCGGAAATGCTCGACGGCCGCGTTAAAACCCTCACGCCGCAGGTGCACGCCGGCATCCTCTTCATGCGCGACAACGAAGAGCACGTCAAAACCATGATGGATCACGGCCTCGGCCAGATCGACCTCGTGTGCGTCAACCTCTATCCCTTCGAGGAAACCATCGCCAAAGAGGGCGTGAGCCTGGAAGAGGCCATCGAGCAGATCGACATCGGCGGCCCGACCATGATCCGCTCCGCCGCGAAGAACATGAAGTTCGTCACCGTCGTCACCGACCCGGCGGACTACGCCCGGACGATCAAGGAAATGAAAGCCAACGGCGGCGCGACCACCGAGGGCTTCCGCTTCACGCTCGGCCAGAAAGTCTACGCCCGCGCCGCGGAATACAACGCCGCGATCGCGACCTACCTCGCCGAACAGGTCGCCGAGCAGAATCTTTCCAAGCCGTTCGTCAAGGCCTACTCCAGCGGGTCCGAGCTTCGCTATGGAGAAAATTCCCACCAGAAAGCCTGGCTCTATAAAGACGCCGACTCCCGCGAATCCACCATCGCGCTCACCGAAGTGCTGCACGGCAAAGAGATGAGCTACAACAACTACGTCGATGGCGACGGCGCGCTCGAGGCCGTCAAAGATCTGTCCGGCAAACCCGGTGTTTCCGTCATCAAGCACACCAATCCCTGCGGCTACGCCACCGGCGAAACCCTCGCCGAAGCGTTCGAAGCCGCGTGGGCCGGCGATCCGGTTTCCGCGTTCGGTTCCGTGATCGCGGTCACCCAGCAAGTTGACCTCGCGACCGCCAAATGCCTCGACGGCCGCTTCATCGAAGCCATCATCGCTCCCGGCTACGCCGAGGACGCGCTCGACCATCTGATGAAGAAAAAGAACCTGCGCATCTTGAAACTCAAAAAGCCCATGGGCAAAGCCCTGCCGCAGCGCATGGTCAAGCAGATCAACGGCGGTTTGCTGGTGCAGGACCTCGACACCGAGATTCTCGAGAGCTGGAACGTGCCCACCAAAGCGCCGTTCGCGGAGAACAAGAAAGAGCTCGCGCTCTTCGGCATCGCCGCCGCGAAGCACACCAAGTCCAACGCCATCGTGCTGGTGCAGGAATACAAAGCCGGCCAGTTCCGCGTGCTCGGCATGGGCGCCGGACAGCCGAACCGCGTCGACGCGCTCAAAAAGCTCTCCGTCTCCAAGGCCGTCGAAAACCTGAAGACCGAGAATCCGGAAATCTCCGACGAGGAGATCCAGACGATCATCGGCGAGTGCGTGTTCGTTTCCGAGGCGTTCTTCCCGTTCGCCGACAGCATCGACGCGGCCAGCGAGATGGGCGCCAAGTTCATCGTCCAGCCCGGTGGTTCCATCCGCGACGACGAAGTGGTCGCCGCATGCGACAAATACGGCATCGCCATGGCGTTCACATCGATGAGACATTTCAAGCATTGATCATGAGAATAGATCTCGTCAAACCCGCTCGAAGCCCGCTTTTCGAGCGGGTTTTTTTGTGTCTGGTTAGAATCGAGTTAGGCT
>JARFRL010000345.1 GCA_029287275.1 Pontiella desulfatans | reverse complement strand
TTCCTGCTCCAATCGGTGGAAAAACTTCTCGCGGACGACGTCGGCGTTGTTCAGCTTGCGGGGATAGTCGGTGAGTATGGCGTCGGGGACAAGCGCGGGGCCTACGGGAAGGTTGGCGAACAGCGTGGTGAGCAGCTCGGGCATTCCGGTGCCTTGGAGCGCGGAAACACGCGCGCAGACGGGCTCCTTGTCCGAGTCCTTCTCGGCGTTGATTTCTTCCCAGAGCGTTTGGTATTCCGCCGAGCGGTCGGATTTGCGGTCGGACTTGTTCAGCGCGATGAGGCACGGAGCCTCCTCGCGGCAGATCCGGCGGAACCAGCCGTCGTCCTCGAGCTCGGGCTTGGTGGACACGTCGATCACCAGCAGGATCGCGTCGACGCCCGCGACGGCGGAGCGCGCGGCCTTGTTCAAATTCTTGCCGAGATCGCCTTGCGCCTTGTGAACGCCGGGCGTGTCTAGAAAAACGAGTTGCCCGCGGCCCTCGGTCAGAATGGCGCGGATCACGTTGCGGGTGGTCTGCACCGTGTCGCTCACGATGCTGACCTTTTCCTCGAGCAAATGGTTGAGCAGCGTGGACTTGCCCACGTTCGTGCGGCCGACGATCGCGACGACGCCGGCCCGTTCCGTTTCAGTTGGCGCTATGGTTTCTTCCGTCATGGGCGAGGGTTTTACCACGAAGTCGCCGGAGCGCCTAAAGAATATTCGCGGATTCGTTTTTCGGCGTTGCGCCGCGCCCACCCTTTATCTATGGTGTTCGGCTTATGAAATTCCGTCTTGCAACCACAGTCGTTCTGGCCCTTCCGCTCGCGGCGGCGGCCCAGTTTCTGCCCGGCGTCCAGCCCCAACCCCAACAGCCCGTTTCCATTGAAATCGACGGATACGCCGCGAAGGTGAACGACCGCGTCATCACCCGCGGCGAAGTGCGCGAGGCGATGGCGGGGGTCCTGCCGGAAATCTACCGTCAGTTCCAGGGCGCCCAGCTCGAAGAGGAGCTGCGGAAGGCCTTCGACCGCGCCCGCGACGACATGATCGAGCGCGCGCTGATGATGGAGGCGTTCAAGGCCAAGGGCGGCCAGATTCCGGACCAATACGTGAACGACGAGATCAAACGCGTCATCAACGAACGCTTCAAGGGCGACAAAGCGCTGTTCGAGCAGGTGCTCGCGGAGCAGAAGAAAACCCGCGAGGAATACATGGTGATGATCCGCGAGCAGATGGCCGTGGGCATGATGATGAACGAGGAAGTCTCCAGCCGCGCGCGCGTCACGCCGGAGCAGGTCCGCGAGGAATACGAGAAGAACAAGGAAGCCTTTTTCATCCCCGAAAAAGTGAAATACGCCGTGATCGTCCTCAACAAGGGCGCCACGCCCGAGGATCAAACCGTGAAAAGCGAGGAAGCCGCGCGGGTCCGGCAACGCTTGCTCGACGGCGCGGATTTCGGCGAGACCGCCCAACAAGTCTCCGAGGGAAGCCGGGCGGCCGATGGCGGCGCGTTCCCCTGGATGCAGCCCAAGGACGTCCGCGAGGAACTACGTGAAACGCTCCGCACCCTGCCCGCGGGCGAGATCAGCGAGATCATCGACACCGGCACGCAACTTTACCTCGTCAAAGTCGAGGCGCGGCGTCAGCCGGGCTACAAGACCTTCGACGAAGTCCGCGAGGACCTCAAGAACGCCCTCACCAACATGGAGCGCGAACGACTGAAAGACCGCTGGATCGAACGCCTGCGCGAGAACAACTACATCGTGATATACGAGTAGAGCGGACGTCGAAGGTCCAGCCGACTTTCGACCTTGGACTTTCAGACCTTAGACCCATCTCATCACTCATCCGGCCGGACGCGGCCGCGCAGCTTTTTCTTGGAACTCTGTTTGGTCTTATCGTCGAGCATGCGGTTTTTGGCGCGGCGCGAGCGGCGGCGCTTCTGTCGGCGAATCTTCTCGAAAGCCTGCTGCTTCGCGCTTTTCTCGCCGAGCTTTTCTCCCTCGACGCGCTCGCACAGCTCGCGGCGGGCCCAGTAGCGGTTGTCGGCCTGCGAGCGGGTTTTCCGGCACCGAATCTCGGTTCCCGACGGCGCGTGGTTGAGCTGCACGCAGGAGGAGGTTTTGTTGACTTTCTGTCCGCCTTTGCCGGAGCCGCGGATGAAACGCTCCTCCAAATCGCTTTCCGAGATTTGGAGTTTTTCCATCCACGCGTGCAGCTTTTCCCATTTCTCGGCGGTGATCATTCAAGGAGCCTATGAAAGGCGTCGGCGCTTTAGCAATTGATTTCAACATCTATCGGAATATGATGTTTGGATGGAAGCCGAATCCAACCAGCTCGTTGGCCATTTGTTGCAGGGCGTTCTCCTTTGCGGGGGGCTGATCGCCGCGGCGCTGGTTTATCTCCGCGAAAGGAAACGACCGCCGAACCGGGCCGCGCTCACCGCCGTCATCGTGGAGCGGTCGTGGAGCACGCGGAGCGTTCTGATCCTGCTCGGGACGTTGTTCCTGCTCTACTTCGCGGCGGCGTTCGCGGGCCAGTTCTTCTACGAGGAGCGGATTCCCGCCGTCCGGCTCGCGGTCACGTACGTCATCTACGCCTTGCTGGTGATCATGGTGGCGCTCTTCAACCGCGCGCGCGGCGCGGACTGGGCGGGCGCCATGGGCATGGGCCGCGGCGACCTGAAAAAACTCCTTTTTTCACCCGTCATCTATCTCGCGGTCATTCCGTTCATCATGTTGCTTTCAAAAGGATGGCACGAGCTGCTGAGCCGCTTCGCCGGCGGGGAGGTCGCGCCGCAGGACGTGGCGGAGATGGTCGCGAACGGGCCGCGGTCGTGGTTGGAGATCTGCTACATGCTCACCGCCATCTTCATCGCGCCGATCTACGAGGAGCTGATCTTCCGCAGCGTGGCGTTCCCCTATTTCGTGAAACGCGGCGGCTTGGCCGCGGGCGTGGTGATTGTTTCGGTCCTGTTCGCGCTGATGCACTTTCACGCGCCGTCGTTGGCCGCGTTGGCGTTGCTCTCGGCCACGCTTTGCCTGGCCTACTGGCGGACGAGCTCGCTGTGGACCAGCGTCGGGATCCACATGATCTTCAACGCCGTCAGCATCCTCTCGCTCAACGTCGCGAACTAGAAGGTCGTGAGGGCGGCGATGGCCGCGCCGACGACGGGCGCGTCCTCCACCTGAACGCAACGAATACGCAACCCGTGTTTTTCCAACATGGACTGGAGATGCCCTTGCACCTTTTCCGGCATCTGGAAGGTTTTGTAATAGGTCGAGCCATCGATGTTCACGCACACCGGCGCGGCGGCGTCCTGGCCGGCCCCGCTCTTCACGACCGCCGCGAGAATGTTCACCGCGGTCAGCAGCGCCGCGCGATCGACCACCGCGCCAAAAACCGTTTTCATGACCTCGCGGTCGGCGGCGGTGAACACGTCCTCGCCCAGCACGTCGATGTCGCGCCCGTTTTCCGCGGACAGGTTGTCGATATGAATGGTGGAAAGATCGTTCATGATGGAGAGCGCCGCGGCGGCGGCGTCCGAGAACGCGCCCTCTTGCGCGAGCGCCTGGAGCAACTCGAGCGTGATGGAACCCATGTAGACGCCCGAGATGGTTTTCTCGAACACGTGCGCGCCGGGATTCTCGCTGCGTTCGTCGAGCTGATGGTCGTAAGGACCGCGGTGGAACGAGGTGAAGCCGCCCGACTCGACGTTGATGACTTGCGAGCCCGCCCCGAGATAGCCTTCCAACTTGCCGATGTTGGCGTTGTTTTCCACGTACGCGGTGTTGGTGCCCGTGCCGAGAATGAAGCCGACGTAGGACGAGGCGTTGAACGCCTGTCCCTCCGCCAACCCCGCCAACAGGCAGGCGACGGTGTCGTTCAGGATCACGACGTTCTTCTTGGCGAATCCCCGCTTTTCCATCGCGGCGACGAGGCCGGCGCCGACGTGCGCGCCGACGAGTTCCGGAATTTTGATTTCCTTGGTCCAGTGCAACAGCCGTCCATCATGATCCGGCGTGATGGTGGCGGGATAGGAAAAACAGAAGCCGATGGAATCGAACGCGCTTTGGAACGGCTCGAGCGCGGCGATCAGAACTTGGTAGAACTCGTCGGCGGAGAGCTCGTGGTCGCGGCCGGGCATCGGCTGTTTGCTGAAATGGGAAAGCTCGGCCGTTCCTTGCTCGTTCAACGTGGCGAGGCAGACGCGCAGGTTCGTTCCGCCGGCGTCGATCACCGCGACGGGTTTGTTGGCGGGAACCTTTCCCTCGGTGCCGACGTACGCGGGAATCATCGCCAACGAGCTTCCACGCCCGCGAGACCCTGCTCCATTTCGTCGATGAAGCTCGCGAGCAGCTGATCGGCGTCGTACGCCTCCGCCGCGATCATTCGTTCCTTTAGCCAAGCGTTGATGTCCATTTCATTTCCTCATTAAAAGCGCGAGATTGAACCATATTTCACGACCCGTCAGCAAGCGAAAGCCGCTCAATCCGCCGCGGGCAGGCGCGTCAGCAGGTCGTTGCTGAACCAGGCGTTGAGCTCCGCGCCGTTGCGATGGAGCGAGCACTTGAGGTATTGAACCCGAAAGCGCGGCTCGTCGTGAAGGCCGTTCAGCACCCGCGCGTCGAACGCGGCGGAGTCGCCGCGCAGCACGATGTCGGGCCTCCAGCGATAAAACACCTCGCGGTTGAACCCGGCGTGGTTTTTGAAGTTCGCGGCGTCGCCCGGCGCGCGCGCCATCTCGGTGTCGTTCAATCCCATCAGATCAAAGACGGGGCCCGGATACGCCAGTTTGTTGCCGCCGGCGGTGATGACCGCGACGCTGGGCCAGCGCTCGAGATCCTGAAACATCCGACTCAACGCGGCGCCGTTGGCGCGGCCTTCCGCCGCGATGCGGAACTCGTGCTTGAGGTTCGCCGTGAGCGGGAACCGCATCCACCCCGCGGCGAGCAGGCCAAGCAACGCGAAGGTCGCGACGGCTGGATGAATTTTTCGGAGGAGCGCGGGAAGCTCGTTCGCGGCGAGCAGACAAAGCAGCGGCCAAAGGGGTTGATAAAACCGGAACGCGCCGAAGTGGTCGCCGCCAACCAGCACGGGGATGCCGAGTCCGGGGAGCAGGAACAGCGCGAGCCAGAACGAGCGCGCGCGCTCCGTGGTTCCGCGGACCAGCGAGCGGGTTGAAACCAGCAGCAACAGCGCGACCATCCCGCCGCTCAGCGCGTAGGCGACCAGATAGCCCATGCCGTCGGCGAGGTTCGCGAACAGACTCGGCGACACCTTGGCGTAATAGGTGTTGGGGACCGGATGCCCGAAATACGCCATCCGAAAACCAACCAGCGCGACGAGCGTGATGAGATACGCGAGCAGCGGCGGCGCCGCGGTTTTGATCCGCCGCCCCGCATCGGCCAAAAGGAAGATCAATAGAACCGCCCACGCGCCCCACAACATCGATTCCGGACGGGTGAGCACCATCAAAGGAATCAACGCGGAAACGGCGCCGACTCGGCGCTCCGCGACCGCGAGCCCGAGCAACGTGATGATCAAACACCACAGGCCGGTTTCCATGAGCGTGATCTGACACCACGCGAACCACGCCGGCGCCGCGGCCAGCGCCACCAGAAACAAGCCGGGCCGCTCGGCGCGCTTCAGGCACGCGCTGATCGCCGCGACGCCCAACACGACGTTCAACAGCAACAAGGGTTTCTCGATCGAATGAAACACCACGGCGAATCCGGAGCAGATCAGCGTCCACAGCATGGAGGTGAACCCCTCCACCCGTTCGCCGCCGATGTTATAGACGAATCCGTGTCCGTCGGCGAAATGGTTGGCGTAAACGAAAAAGATGTCCGCGTCGTCGATCCCCGTCGCGGGGCGACTCAGCAGGAGCCACGTAAGCAGCGCGCCCAGCGGGACGATCAATAGCGAGAGCGTGAGATTCCGTTTGTTCATCCTCCCACTCTAACGCGTCGGCCCGCGCAATCCAACCGCTCGAACCCGCAAAAGACTTGCTTTCTTTCGCGGCGTTCCACACTCTACTAGAGCTTTTCACTGGGGGAATCAGCATGCGGAACACGATCATCGGGGGGGTCGCGGGAATAACGATCGGCGTCTTCGCGGCGAAGTGGTTGGGCCAACCATCCGCTCCGCCTTCGCCCGAGCCGACCATGGAAATCGCCGCGACCACGAACGCGACGTCCAACACGGCCAAGGCGACGAACGAAAAACCCAGCGAGCAACAGCTGCTGTTGATGGCGATCAACGAGTTGAACCTCACGACCGAGGAGCTGGAAAGCGCCAAGGCCAACCTCTCGCGCATGGAGCGCAAGGCGAAGCGCTACGACTGGCTCCGCGACAACGGCCTGCAGGGCTCCCATTCAATGTCGTTCGACGAACGAACCTTCGAGCCGCGCCAAAAGCTGCTCGATTTCCTTGGACTGGACGAGAACGAGGCGGAGGCGATGAAGCGGGCCTCCACGGTCGCGCTTGACGACGTCCGCCGGTGGGAAAACGAGAACGCGGTGCTCAAAGAGGAGAGCGAAACCAACCGCGTCTACGAGATTTCCGGGTTGCCCGAAAGCTACAAACAGGCCTTCATCGCGGAACTTGGAACCGTGCTGCACGAGGAGGACGTTCAGTTGCTGCTCCCATCGCTCCATGGAATTTTCCCGGGCGAGGAAATCAAGCGCGTGGTCTCGGCGTCGATCATCACCGCCGAGGACTACGCGGAACAACTCAAGCACCGCGGCGGAAGGTCGTACGGCGCTCCGTCGGACATGATCAAAATATCGGTCGAGAAGATGAACGCCGAGGGTCGGAGAATGGGAACCAGAAGTAGCGTAATGGGCCTCAACCATCTATCGCCCTCGGGTTTTCACACCCGCTGGGACCACCTGTTCAACCTCGATTCATTTTCACAATAATTTCCACCGCGTGTCGTTTGATGTGAACACCAACCGGGAGAAGTGGATGAAAAAAATGATCGCGCTGTTTTCGCTGATCGCGCTGAGCGTCGGCGCCAACGAGGAGTTCAGGACGTTCACCGTTCAGGATGGTCGAACGCTGAAGGCGAAAATCCTGCTGTTCGACGAAAACACGGATAAGATTCAGATCCAGCGCGAAGACAAGAAAACGCTCACCGTTCCCATCGCGACGTTTTCGGACAAAGACCAGACCTACATCAAAAAATGGCGCGCGTCCAAGACCTTCCTCTCCCCCGCGAAGTTCGTTTTAGACCTCGAGCGCGAGGAGATCGGAACCACCAAAAAGGACATCGAGGTGGATGTCGGTGACGAGTTGTCGGACGGCGGACGACGCGGCGGCGGGGATTCCGGGGTGATCACGGTCGCGACCGACAAGCGGACCGGCTACAAATACCAACTGGTCATGGAGAACAAGAGCAAGACGCCGCTCAACAACGTCAGCGTGGAATACCGCGTCTACTACAGCCAGCAGAAACCGGTGCTCGACGAGCAAGCGAACAAAGGACGCCGCGAGGACGATCCGCGCCCGGAGCGGTATATGGCGGACGACGTGGAAAGGGCGCGCGCGGACGGCGCGCGGCTGAATCCCCTCGATCCGATATCCACCAAAACGTTTTCCACCGCGACCATCACGTTGTTGAATCGCTCCGCCAACCG
>JARFRL010000322.1 GCA_029287275.1 Pontiella desulfatans | reverse complement strand
AACGCGGGGCTGGATGGCCTCTTTTTCCACCATCCGGATCAGGAATACAGCACCAAAACCAAAGAGGTGCTGAACAAATTCGCGTGGCTCATTCGCATGAAGGGAGATCGTTCCTACGTTAAACACGTGACGGCTTCCAATCCGTGGAGATTTATCGATGTCTACACGCATGATCCGAAAGACACGTATATCGGCTACTGCACGGGCGCGCCGCTCGACATGGGCATCTGTGTCGGCGAAGCGGAAAACTGCATGATCGACAACGTCCACTTCAACAGTTGGTACTGGAATACCGTATACTTTCCGAACAAGCCCTCGCGTATTGGGAAAAACGCATTTAAGGAAGAGCTCGATAACTGGATGAAAGCCAATACCAAGGCGTTCATCTTCGCCGGTTCAAAAAATCTGAATGTGTATGGAACGTTTATTTTCTGTTCCAGAGAGGCCTTTAAGCTGCTGCCCGGCAAACATTCCGGCAAGGGCCCCAGCGGCATCGTCATCAACAGCGGCTGCGACTGGTCGAAATATGGGCTCTATATGCACGCGAATGATGGCCTGATCTTCGCCAATATGCATTTTATCGACTTGGCCGCCTTTGATGACGACATGGAGGTCAGCTCCATCTATGTCGCGCCAAAATGCGACGACAGCGTGACCCTGTACAATGTGAGCACATGGGGAGATAGCCCAAGGACGCTGTACATGCGGGGCAGCGCGCGGTCGCAGGTCAATATCTGCAACTTTTCCTACCAGCTGTACCCGGATCAGGAAAACAGGATCGAGGCCGGGAAAGCCATTATCGTGAACGCCATCCGCAACGTCCCCAAGAAGTCAATTGGTTTTAATATGGGAGCCAGCTCCTATCTGGTGCTGCGCGGCGGTATCTTTCCCGAGGAATTAAGTATTACGCCGTCGAACGTGAAAACGAATCTTGAGGATACGGGGGACGATTTTTTGGATACGTCCTCGGGCCGCGGCGTGAGACGTTCCTATTCCTTCCCGTGAACCGATTCCGAGCGCTGCTCGCCGCGGTCGGCCAGCACGCTTGGGGGGTGAAATCGTCATATCCTTTGGCAAGGGTTTGTTGATGAAATAGAGGGGTTGTTTGACGGGGTATTTGCTATGTATCATCAATCAATTATTAATAAATCAATAGGGGAACCCATGAAGTATCATTTCACGCGTTTGGCGGTCGTTTTAATGTTGAGCCTTCACTCGTCGTTCGCGGCGGAGAAACCCAATATAGTTTTCATTCTAGCCGACGATCAGGGCTATGGGGATTTGGGCTGTTATGGATCAACGACGATCAAGACCCCGAATATTGACTCCTTGGGCGAGCAGGGGATGAAGTTCGAAAGTTTCTATGTGCATAATCGATGTTCCCCAACGCGCGCCGCCTTCATGACCGGATGCCACGCGCAGCGAGTCGACATGGGCAAGGTCATTTACCATAAGGACCGGAGTGGCCTGAACGCCGAGGAAATAACCGTCGCGGAACGCTTGAAGACCGCTGGCTACGCGACCGCGATCATCGGCAAATGGCATCTGGGAGAATGGCCGCGGTTTAATCCAACGCGTCATGGCTTTGATTATTTTTTTGGAAGAATCGCGGAAGAAGACGGCCAGAAATTATATGAAAACATGGAAAAGGTCGGTGAATGGGACGATAAGACCGATCGCTTTCAATCCAAAAAACTGTTGCCCGCTGGCGTCAAGTTCATCCGCGAGCATAAGGATCAGCCTTTTTTCCTCTACTACGCGTCCAACATCCCGCATACCAAATGGATTCCGCACGCGGACTTCAAGGGGTCGTCCGAGCAGGGGGCTTACGGCGACTGCGTTCAGCAACTTGATTGGGAAGTCGGTGAATTGCTCAAGGAGCTCGACGCTCAGGGCCTCGCGGAAAACACCTTGGTTGTTTACGCTTCCGACAATGGGCCGCAACTCAACGCGGAGGGATATGGCAGCGCCGGCGTGCTACGCGACGGAAAGTGGACCGATTTCGAAGGCGGAATCCGAGTGCCATGTCTGATGCGCTGGCCCGGAAAAATCCCCGCGGGCGCGACAAACAACGAAATCATGGGAATCATCGACATGCTGCCAACGTTTTGCGCGCTAGCCGGAGTCGATGTTCCGACCGATCGCGTCATCGATGGGAAAAACATACTGCCATACATGGTTGGAGAAGCGCCGGATAAGCCGATTCATGACACGTTCATTGTTCCCGGCGCGACCATTCGGAACGGCGACTGGAAGCTTCTGGTGAAAAAACAAAAACCGGGAGGAGGCGGAAGCAAGGGAAAAACGGACCGCGTAGGGGCCGAAGCCGGATCGTTGTTCAATCTCCGCGAGGATCTCGGCGAAACCAACGACGTGTCTCGTGAATACCCCGAGAAAGTGGTTTATCTGGAAAAGATGATGGATGACTACATGGCGACGTTTAAAAAGAACATCAGGCCAAGGGAACACGTCCCCAAGGATTAGTTTATGAGCAGGCGCGGTTAGCGCGCTTCAAAGAGAATCTTGAAGTCTCCGTCATCCGTTTTCAGAGTTAGCCGCGTGAAGAAGGGAAGCCATGAAGCATATAGCCAACACGATCAGCCTGCTCGCGCTCGTCTTTTGTTTTCCTCTTGAGGGCGACGCCGAGATAACGGAGATCGAGGGATTGACCTTCGCCCGATACGGCGCGCGCGAACTTCAGCTCGACCTCTTTAAACCCGTTAAACCAAGCAAGCCGTTGCCCGCCATCGTTTGCGTTCATGGCGGCGGGTGGAAAAACGGGATCCGAAAGAATTTTCATAAACCGGCTAAATACTTGGCTGAACGAAATTATGTTACTGTTTCGGTTTCGTACCGGCTCAGTGGGGAAGCGCCGTTCCCCGCGCAAATACAGGATTGCAAAGCCGCGGTTCGATGGCTTCGCGCGAACGCCGAAACCTATGGCGTGGATCCTGAACGTATCGGTGCGATCGGGCATTCCGCGGGCGGGCATCTGGTGGCCCTTTTGGCGACGTCGTCCGGGGTGGAGGTCCTTGAAGGCGACGGGGGAAACGCGCGGTTTTCCAGTGCGATCCAAGCGGCTGTTCCCATGGGAGCGCAAAGTGACCTGGAAACCGATCGGATTCGGTCCATGACCGCGCGGCCCACCGCGGAAATCTGGCATGCTTTTCTAGGCGGATCGTTGGACGAAAACGAAGAGCGATACCAGTTGGCGTCCCCACGTAGACATCTTGATCCTGACGATCCTCCGATGATGTTCATCGCGGGCGAACTTGATAATGAAGACACGCGCGCGGTTCCGATCAGAGAGGATATGAAACGCTTGAAGATCCACTCGGACCTATTGATCCTTCCCGACGCGCCGCACTCTTTTTTACCGGAAACAAACTCTTTTGAACGCGCCATGTCAACGGCCGCTGACTTTTTTGATGAACATCTATAACACTCGATCGAGAACATACTAAAAGCAGGGAAACAAAATGAAACCGCCAATCAAACCGACCATCGGTCTGCTCATGCTCTCAGTGTTGCTTTTATCGCCGATAACGGGCCGCGCCGCGCCGGAGACCGGAAATCTTTCGCTGTGGTACGACGAGCCCGCGGATATTTGGGAGGCCGCCTTGCCAATCGGAAACGGGCGATTGGGGGCCATGGTCTTCGGGGGCGTGGCGGAGGAACGGCTACAGTTCAACGAAGACACGATTTGGCAAGGGAAGCCCCGCGAATATCATCGACCTGACGCCCATGAGGCGCTCCCCTCCATACGAACGCTCCTGTTCGAGGGCAAGCAGAAGGAGGCGGAGCAACTCGCGACCGATAGGTTCATGAGTAATCCGCTTACGCAAATGCCTTATCAGGCCTTCGGTGATCTTCTCATCAACCTTCCGGAAATCGACGCGGCGAAAGTTAAGAACTACCGCCGCTCATTGGATTTGGAGAACGCGGTCGCGCGCGTTTCCTATTCAGTGGACGGGGTCCGCTATGTCCGCGAGGCTTTCGTCAGTCATCCCGACAACGCGCTGGTCGTCAGAGTGTCGGCCGATAAGCCGGGGAAAATCACGATCGCCGCGACGCTGAAAAGCGCGCATCAGGAATCCTCCCTGAAAAAGGTCGCCGAGGACGAGCTTTCCATGAGCGGAGGCGTCTCCGATGGCGCGATCCGTTTCGAGGCTCGGCTGAAGGCCCGCTCCTCCGGGGGGGAGCTTCGAACAACGGATGAGGGCGTGAAAATATCGGGCGCCGATTCCGTGGTTCTGATTTTATCCGGGGCCAGCGGTTTCGAGAACTATCGCGACGTGTCGGGCGATCCGCGACAGAAGAACGACGCGGTCCTCGCTCTATTGGCAAAGAAAAATTACGCGGCGTTGCGCGCCGCGCACACATCCGATTATCGCGGCCTGTTTGATCGGGTTAAACTCGATTTGGGCGGAGCGGACGCGGCTCTCCAACCCACTGACGAGCGAATCGAAACGTTTTCGGAAACCGGGGATCCCCATTTGGTCACGTTGCTTTTTCAATACGGGCGATATCTGCTGATTTCATCGAGTCGCTCCGGGGGACAACCCGCCAACCTTCAGGGAATATGGAACGATAAAAACAACCCGCCTTGGGGAAGCAAGTACACGGTGAACATCAACATTGAAATGAATTACTGGCCAGCCGAGTTGACCGCCTTGCCGGAGTGCCACGGCGCGCTGTTCGACGCGCTGAAGGAAGTCGCCGAATCCGGCGCGAAAACCGCCCGCGCCCACTATGACGCCGACGGGTGGGTGCTCCATCATAATTTCGATCTGTGGCGCGGAACGGCGCCGATCAACAAATCCAACCACGGCATTTGGCTGACTGGCGGCGCGTGGTTTTGCGAGCATCTCTGGGATCATTATTTGTATGGCGGCGACAAGGAGTTTCTGAGAACCACGGCGTATCCGCTGATGAAAGGGGCCGCCGAGTTCTTCGTGGACACGCTGGTTGAAGACCCTGGAGGAAAAGGGCTGATCTCCGGCCCCAGCAATTCGCCGGAAAACGGGGGCCTCGTCATGGGCCCCACCATGGATCATCAAATCATCCGGAGCCTGTTTGGCAACGTGATCGCCGCCAGCGCGGTTCTCGAGACCGACGAAGCGTTCCGCGAGAAGCTGGAAAACTTGCGCGGGCGTATCGCGCCAAATCAAATCGGACAACACGGAC
>JARFRL010000312.1 GCA_029287275.1 Pontiella desulfatans | reverse complement strand
ATGTCCAGCGCGTGGGATTCGACCGATAAAGATCCTGAAAACGCCGCGTTTGAAGGTAATGTGCGGTATACCGGAATCGAAGACTTCACGTTGTTCGTTGGTGGCGCCACGGAAAAATATACGGATCGCGATCAGATGCTGGCGAACATCTGGGCCAGCTACGCGCTGGGCGATCTGCTCCTGGCTGGTGAAATAAATCTGGTGGACGATTGGGAAGCTGATGGAAACGAAGGCTTCGGTTGGCTGCTGATGGCGAACTACGGCATCACGGATAAGCTTGGCATTACCTTGCGCACCAGCGCGCTGAACGTCGAGGATACGGCCGGAGCGGACGTTACGGATCTGCAGAAGTTCACCATCGCGCCGTCCTACGTGCTGACCGACAACCTCTCGTTCGTGTTGGAATTCAACTCGCTCAAAGACAGTGTTGTCGACGACACCTACAATACCGTCGCGTTCGAAACGATCGTCACATTCTAAAATCGTTTCAACGAACGCCTTAATCCGCGAAGAGGCGGTTTAACGCGGGCACGATAAAGAGGCGTCATCGGGTTCATACTGGTGGCGCGTCTTTTTTCGTTCGCGCGATACCCTATGGCCCTTGACCTTTTGATCGTTTCGTTGGATCTTGAATCAAGTAACCTGCGGGGAGGATCGAAGAATGCGACTTTCACCAAGAGAAATCGAAAAGCTGATGCTGCACAACGCCGGGTTTCTGGCGCAGAAACGCCACGCCCGCGGCTTAAAGCTCAATTACGTGGAAACGGTCGCGCTGATCTCCTCCCAGCTGCTGGAATTCATTCGCGAAGGCGCTTCCGTGGCCGAGTTGATGGACCGCGGAAAACAACTGCTGGGGTTCGAGGACGTCATGGAAGGCGTCTCGGGCATGCTGCCCGAGGTCCAGGTGGAGGGCACCTTCCCGGACGGCACCAAATTGATCACGGTCCACCAACCCATCTGCCGGGCGAAAGGCGCCGCTCGGCTAGCGCTCCACGGCTCTGGCCTGACGCGCCAAAGCGAAGCCATTCCGGTTGATAATCTCGCCTGCGAAACCCCCGGAGAAGTCATTTGCGAACCCGGCGAGCTGGAACTCAACGCCGGCCGCGAAACCCTCGAGCTCACCGTGCTGAACCATGGCGACCGCCCGGTGCAGGTCGGCTCGCACTATCCCTTTTTTGAAACCAATCCCGCTTTATTGTTCGATCGCGCCAAAGCCTTTGGCTCGCGCCTGAACATCGCTTCCGGCACCGCCATTCGATTCGAGCCCGGCGAATCCAAACGCGTGGAGCTCGTCGCGATCGGAGGAAGCGCCACCGTGCGCGGCGGCAACGCGCTGATTCAATCGACGGATTCGCCCGCGGCCGCGCTCGAGCGCGCGCTCGAGCGTCAGTTCAACCACGAGGAGGAAGCGCGATGAAGATCAACCGGGAAAAATACGCGGCCATGTTCGGCCCGACCACCGGCGACAAAATCCGCCTCGGCGACACCAACCTGCTCGTTGAGGTTGAAAAAGACCTCACCGTCTATGGCGACGAATGCAAGTTCGGCGGCGGAAAAGTGCTGCGCGACGGCATGGGCCAGCAGTCCGGCGCGTCGCAGGCCGACGCGCTCGATCTGCTCATCACCAACGCCCTGATTCTCGATTACACCGGGATTTACAAAGCCGATGTCGGCGTCAAAAACGGCCGGATCCTCGCCATCGGAAAAGCCGGAAATCCCGACATGATGGACGGGGTGGATCCAAACATGATCTGCGGCCCGACCACCGAGGTGATCGCCGGGGAAAAACTCATTCTGACCGCGGGCGGATTCGACGCGCACATCCATTTCATCTGTCCGCAACAGATCAACGAAGCGCTCGCGTCCGGCCTCACCACCATGCTCGGCGGCGGAACCGGACCGGCCACCGGCACCAACGCCACCACCTGCACGCCCGGCAAAACCCACATCGAGATGATGCTCCGCGCGACGGACGCCTATCCCATGAACTTCGCCTTTCTCGCGAAGGGAAACAGCTCCAGCCCCAAAGGGCTGACCGAACAGATCGAGGCGGGCGCCGCCGGACTCAAACTACACGAAGACTGGGGCTCGACCCCCGCCGCGATCGACTGCTGTCTGAGCGTCGCCGATGAATACGACGTGCAGGTGGCCATTCACACCGACACGCTCAACGAATCGGGCATGGTCGAAAACACCTGCGCCGCCTTCAAAGGCCGCGCGATCCACACCTACCACACCGAGGGCGCCGGCGGCGGCCACGCGCCCGACATCATGAAACTCTGCGGCGAACCCAACGTGCTGCCGTCCTCCACCAATCCAACCCGCCCCTACACCGTCAACACCATCGACGAGCATCTCGACATGCTCATGGTCTGCCACCACCTCGACAAACGCATTCCCGAGGATGTCGCCTTCGCGGAGAGCCGCATCCGCGGCGAGACCATCGCCGCCGAAGACATCCTGCACGATATGGGCGCGCTTTCGATCATCGCCTCCGACTCCCAGGCCATGGGCCGCGTCGGGGAAGTCATCACCCGAACCTGGCAAACCGCGCACAAAATGAAAGAGCAACGCGGCGCGTTGCCGGAGGACGAGGGTTCCGACAACGACAATTTCCGCGCCCGCCGCTACGTCGCCAAATACACCATCAATCCGGCCATCGCCCATGGCATGAGCCACGAGATTGGTTCCATCGAGCCCGGAAAACTCGCCGATCTTGTTCTGTGGCGCCCCGACTTTTTCGGCGCGAAACCCGAACTCGTCATCAAAGGCGGCGTCATCGCGCAGGCGCAGATGGGCGACCCCAACGCGTCGATCCCGACGCCGCAACCCTTCATCTCGCGGCCGATGTTCGGCGCGTTCGGTTCGGCGCCGACGCGCAACTCGCTGGTGTTTGTTTCGAAGGCTTCGCTGGAAAACGTCGCGGAATATCACTTGAACAAAGCGGCCTCCGCCGTGAAAAACTGCCGCGCGCTCGGGAAGAAAGACATGCGGCTCAACGACGTTTTGCCGAACATTGAAATCGATCCGGAAACCTACAAGGTAACCGTCGACGGCGAGCACCTCACCTGCGAACCGGCCACCAAACTGCCGCTCGCGCAGCTCTATCAATTGTTTTGATCCGATGGCGCTTACCTCCATTCAACTGATGCATCTGGCCGATTCCGCCCTCCCCGTGGGCGGATTCGCCTTTTCCAGCGGCCTCGAAGCCGCGGTGAAAAGCGGCATGGTGCGCACGCGTCCGGAGCTGGTTGGCTATCTGAATGGAGCGCTGAAACAGTGGGGCGCGTTTGAGCTTCCATTTATTAGCGGGTTTTACAACGACGGCTCGTCCGCCACGTTGTCGCGCTACGACCGAATGATGCTCGCCGGCACCATGCGCAAAGCGTCGATCGCGCAGGCGCGCGGCTGGTTCCGGGTGCTGGCCGCCTTTTTTCCCGCCTTGGAAAACCACGATTTCAAAAGCCGCTTTAAAGCCGCCGGTTCGCCGGTTCACTATCTGCCCCTGCTGACGTTCTGCTTGAAGGAGGCGGGGGCCACCGAAGCGCAGGTGAAGGAGCTCTGTCTGTTCACCCTGTCGCGCGATCAAATCAGCGCGGCCGTCCGCCTGGGGCTAATCGGGCCCTCCTCCGCGCAATCGATTCAATCGGAAGTGGAGCGGGAAATCGCCGCGACGCTGCTGGCGGAACCGGCCGAGCCGCGCCGCGGCGCGCCGATGATCGAGCTGGCGCAGATGCTCCATCCATCGCTTTACACCAGACTATTTCAAAACTAGGAGATTCGACCATGAGCCACGCGTCCGACCACCCTCATCACGACCACTCTGACGGCCACGACCACGGGCACACCCACGAAGTGATGGAGCACCCCGGCCACTTCGAGGAACGCGAAGTTCCCATCACCCGCGACTTTTCAACGCGCGCCTTCACCATCGGCATCGGCGGGCCGGTCGGCAGCGGCAAGACCGCGCTCACCAAAGCGCTCTGCGAGGCGCTGCGCGACGAGATCAGCCTGGCCGTCGTGACGAACGATATTTTCACGCGGGAAGACGCGGAGTTTCTCACCCGCAACAGCGCGCTTCCGGCCGAACGCATCATCGGCGTTGAAACCGGCGGCTGCCCGCACGCCGCGATCCGCGAGGACATCTCGCTCAACCTCAACGCGCTCGAAGAGCTGATGGATCGCTTCGACGGCGCGGTGGAGTGGTTGCTGCTCGAAAGCGGCGGCGACAACCTCGCCGCCAACTACAGTCGCGAACTGGCGGACTACACCATCTATGTCATCGATGTTTCCGGCGGCGACAAGATCCCGCGCAAGGGCGGCCCCGGCATCACCCAGTCGGACCTGCTCGTGATCAACAAAACCGACCTCGCCGAGCTCATTGGCGCGGATCTGGACGTGATGGCGCGCGACTCCAAAAAGATGCGCGGCGACGGGCCCTTCATTTTCACCCAGGCGCGTAATGGCGTTGGCATGGAAGAGGTGATCGGGTTCATCAAAGCGGCCTATAAGAAACAGGTGCTGGAGCGCTAGGTTGAAAACCAGCGCGCTCGAGCTCGACGTTGTCAAGTCGAAGACCCGGGTCACCCGCATGGTGAGTCGGGCGCCGTTGCGCCTGCTTGAAACCGGGATGCACGACGAAGGCGTTGAGATTCAACTCGCGTCCTACGGAGGCGGGATTCTGCAAGGCGACCGAGTCGGGCTCGATATTCGCTGCGGCGACGGAACCGGCCTCTTGCTGAAATCGCAGGCCAACACGCATGTCTATAAAAACGAAACGGGGCGGGAAGCCGTTCAGGCGCTCACGGGCGCTTGCGGGGCGGAGACCGTCGTTCACGTTCTTCCGGAGCCGGTCGTGCCGCACGCCGGAGCCCTGTTTCGCCAGGAACAGGTTTGGAATGTCGCGGCCTCGACCGACTTCATTCTCGCGGACTGGATGCAGTCCGGGCGTAGCGAGTCCGCCGAACAGTTCGCCTTCGACCGATTTGAATCGCGCGTTTCGATCGCGGTTGATGGACGGCCCGCGCTCGAAGAGCGATTTGTCTGCCGGCCGAAGACCGATGACATCCGGAGCCCCGCGGTTTTCGGCCCTTATGACCTGATGTTGAATGTTTATCTACTGGGACCCGCCGCGTCCCGGCGTTTGGAGCCGCTTCGCCCGTTCCTCGATTTCAAGCAATACCACACCGACGCGTTGCCGCAAACGAGCGGCCGTCCGGTCCCTGAAACGCTCTGCGCCCTCAACGAACTGCCGTTCGGCGGCTATGTTCTGCGCTGCCTGGCCCGCGCCCGCCGCCAGCTCCAGCCCGTCATCGATGCTCTAAGCACCGGAACTTTCCAACCTTTGGAAGTGGAAAACTTGAGGTAAACCCCTAATATTCGCCCTCTTTTAGAAAACGCGAACGGAGCAAGGCGATGCGGGAAAATTATCCATTCAGTGAAATCGAGTCCAAGTGGCAGAACTTCTGGGACGACAACGGCGATTTCAACACCGATCTGGCGACGGCGGAGAATCCATACTACTGCCTGATGATGTTTCCGTACCCGTCCGGCAAGCTCCACGTGGGCCACGGCCGCAACTACATCATTGGCGACGCGGTCGCGCGCTATAAAAAGATGCAGGGCTTCGACGTGCTCACGCCGATGGGCTGGGAGTCCTTCGGCCTGCCCGCCGAAAACGCCGCGATCAAAACCGGTACGCCGCCCGCGGAATACACCGCCGCCAACATCGCCACCATGAAAGAGCAGCTGCGCGCCTGGGGCTGTATGTACGACTGGGACAAGGAAGTCACCTCCTGCATGCCCGACTATTACCAATGGACGCAGTGGCTCTTCCTCCAGTTCTATAAACACGGCCTCGCCTACAAAAAAAACTCCAACGTCAACTGGTGCCCGGATTGCGCGACCGTGCTCGCGAACGAGCAGGTGGTGGACGGCGCGTGCGAACGCTGCGATTCCGAAGTCGACCAGAAATCGATGGACCAGTGGTTCTTCAAAATCACCGATTACGCGCAGCGCCTGCTCGACGA
>JARFRL010000308.1 GCA_029287275.1 Pontiella desulfatans | reverse complement strand
ACCTCCATCTGGATCGACCATTTCCGAAAGGGCGACGCGAAACTCGCTCATCTACTAAACGACGGCGACGCGGCGATCCACCCCTTCGTCATCGGCGAACTGGCCTGCGGAAACCTAACGAACCGCGAGGAGATCCTATCGCTTCTCCACGCCCTGCCCCACCTCGATAAAGCCGATGACGACGAAGTTCTTTTCTTCATCGAAAAACACAAGCTGCATGGGCTGGGCATCGGCCTGATCGACATCCACCTGCTCGCGGCCTGCAAACTGGGTAAGGCCAGGCTATTCACCCGCGACAAGCGGCTGGCGGCCGCCGCCGAAAAGCTCCATCTTCCGACCGACTAGTCGCCATGATCCTGAAACCGGGGACTCCGACCGCCCCATCCTTTATTCGAGAAAAAATGAAGTCCTCGATAATAATGATTTCGCGGATTTGACGTGGGGAAAGCCGGCTTCATCCGTTATGGTGCTTTACCAATCAACGAGGAGAACTCATGGCCAAACCGAATTATTCGTACGAAAAGCGACAAAAAGAGCTCGCGAAGAAAAAGAAGCAAGAAGCCAAACGGGCCCGTAAGCAAGGGGCCAAAAACGACGAAGCGCCCGCCGACGACAAGTAAGCGGACGCTCCGATCCGTTCGAGCGCCGCGGCCCATTAGGCCGCGCCCGAGCGAAGCCGCCCGTTGGCCCGGCGCGCCATCCGGCGGATCTAATTCGGCTGTCGACAAAGTTTTAGACCTGGCGTCGAAGTTCAAATCCGGTCTTGCGTATCGGCGGCGGATCACGCATTAAACCAAGGCATAGCAACGCGGAGAGCGCCTATGCCATCAGGCTCGAAAATCAAACAGCGGATCTGGGAAGTGCTGGAACCGGCCGGCGACGGGGACCGGACTAGTCGGTTTTGCGACGTCTTCATCCTCGCGCTGATCGCGTTGAACGTTCTCGCGGTCATCATCGAAACCATCCCCTACGTTCATGAACACCACGCAACGCCACTGCGAATCTTTGATCTTGTTTCGGTCATCATTTTCACCATCGAGTATTTCCTCAGAATCGCCACCTGCACCGTGGACCCCCGCTATGGCAACCATTTTTCGGGCCGACTTCGTTTCGCCCTGCGGCCCATATCGCTGATCGACCTCTTCGCGATCCTGCCCTTTTATCTCCCCTTCGTCGGGGTCGATCCGCGCGCCCTGCGCATGATCCGCCTGATGCGCATATTCCGGATTCTCAAAGCGGTTCGTTATGTTTCATCGCTGGAGCTGATCAAAAGAGTCCTGCACTCGAAACGGGAGGAATTGGCGGTGACGTTTTTCATCATGATGTTTCTGATCGTTATTTCGGCGACGGTTCTTTACTACTGCGAATTCCCGGTTCAGCCAGAGCATTTTTCCAGCATTCCCGCCTCGATGTGGTGGTCGATCGCCACGCTCACGACCATCGGATACGGCGACATCTATCCGATCACCATCATTGGGAAAATCTGCGCCAGCATCATCGCGCTTCTCGGCATCGCGCTCTTCGCGCTGCCGACGGCCATTCTCGGCGCGGGATTCATCGAGCAGATCCACCGCAAAAAAAACCTTGAGAAATGCCAGATCTGCGGCAAGGAATTCAAAACGGATTCTTCACCCGGACTTGAATAATCACATCATCAATCCTTCACGCGCCGCGAACAACGCGTTGGTCCTGATTCAACATGAACCACAAGGTTTCAAATATTCAGCGAGTCTACAGCGCCTTGCTCGGTCGGTATGGCGAGCAACGTTGGTGGCCGGCGAAAACGCGGGGGGAGATGATGCTCGGCGCGGTCCTGACGCAAAACACGGCGTGGACGAACGTGGAGAAGGCGCTCGCCAACCTGCGCGCCAACGACGCGCTGAAGTTCGCCGCGCTGGAGAAAGCTTCAGCGGAAGAGCTCGCGGAGTGGATTCGCCCGGCCGGATACTTCAACCAGAAATCGGTCTACCTCAAAGAAATGGCCCAAGTCCTCCGCGACCGTTTTGGCGGTTCGCTGAACCAGCTCTTCGCGTTGGAGACGCCTGAACTTCGAAAGGAGCTGCTGTCGTGGAAAGGCGTCGGACCGGAAACCGCGGACTCGATTCTGCTCTACGCGGCGAAGCGGCCGGTGTTCGTGGTGGACGCCTACACGAAACGGGTTTGCGCGCGGCATGGGTGGATCGATGAAAACGCCCGCTACGACGCGGTCGCGAAGCTCTTCACGGACAACCTGCCCGCGGACGTCCAGCTCTTCAACGAATACCACGCCCTGATCGTTCGGGTTTGCAAGGAACACTGCAACACCAAGCCCAAATGCGAGGGCTGTCCGCTGGCACCGTTTCTTTAATCCACAGATTACGCGGATTAAAGGGATTCAAATCTAAGTAATCGGTGAAATCTGTGGATCAGAATTACCCGTCGAGCTTCTGCTTGAGCACTTGCATGACGGCGCCGGGGTTGGCCTTGCCGCGACTGGCCTTCATTACCTGCCCCATCAGGAAATTGATCGACGCGGCGTTGCCGGCCTTGTATTCCTCGACGGGCTTGGGGTTGTTGGCGATGGCCTCGTCGGCCCATCCTTCCAGCGCGGAATCGTCGGAAACCTGCGCGAGGCCCTTTTCTTCCATGA
>JARFRL010000239.1 GCA_029287275.1 Pontiella desulfatans | reverse complement strand
TTGGTCAACACGCTCGACTAGAACGTCTGGCCGAACATCGCGACGATCGACAGGCCTTCCTCGGACACCACGACGTCGAGGCGGCCGATGCCGCTGTCGAACATGCCGCGGAGGCCGATTCCGACATCGTATTTCATATCGGTATGCAGCGTGCCGAAGTTCCATGATGGCGCGACGCGACCGGCTTCAACGAGGCCCACGACCTGCCACCAGCGGATCATGAGCGGGTCGAGCAGGTCGATTTTTCCAAAGGGCTGCCATTCGGGCATGACGCGGTATTCCGCGCCATAGTGAATCGCGGCCTTGTCGTGAAAACGATTGGAGGGATAGCCGCGCAACCGCCAGAAGCCACCGAGGTTCGGCCCCGTGAAGAAGGGCGGTTTCCCCGCGTTGTCGGTGGAGGAGGCGTCGTAGGATGGGGAATAGACCGACCACCACGAGAGCGCGAGCGTCTGCTGGCGACTCCAGGACGTTTCCCACAAAGGGACGAAGGCGTCGATCTCGCCCTCAAGCGAGGTCCAGTGCCGCGTGCCATCCAGCCAGTCGAAGTCGTGCTGGATCCCGGTTTTCCACTTGTAGCCGCGGTGCGGGTTGGGGACGTAGTCGCGGTTGTCGTGTTCATAGGCGAGTTCAAAGTAGAGCGTTTCGAGTTCGTCGATGTCCGTGAAAATTTTCCGATAATACGGTTTGAACACCACGGTGGACTGGCCGCTTTCCAGCGGATTCCACGATTCCGCTCCGCTTGGATTTTCGCGCAGCACGCCGTTGCGGGTCACGTAAGTATGGACCGGCGTGTCGCGATAGTGGCCCCAAGGCAGGATATAGCGCGTTTCCAAATCGATGGTGATTTCTCCCGCGTCTTCCTCTTTGTAGTTGTCCTTGCTGGACTCGTTGGATCCTGCGCGTTCGTTCGGGTAGTCGGGGTTGCCGTCGACGTACAACCGCATCTGGGTTTGGCGCGTGAAGATGGCGTAGGGGCGAACATAGAGCCGTTTTGAATAGGGAATTTGCAGGTTATATCCACCGATCAGGGTCAGCCACGATCCATTGCTGGTTCCGTAAAGCGTGCCATAATAGGTGCTCTGCGGTTGCGATTTCGGGCTATAGGAGCCGCCGAGGCCCGCGCCGAAGCCGAGCGTTTCCGTGGAGAACGCGTAGGGGACGACGATGGCGCGGCTTTTGAGAGGCTCTTCCTCGTCGCTCTCGTGGATGACGTACTGCGCTCCGGAGTTCAATGGGTTGAAAAACGCGCCGGAAGACAAAATCAGAAACATCAAAATGGATTTACGCATGGCAAAAGTTTATGGTTTCGGTCTTATTCGTAACAAGGGCTATTCATGAAAAAACCAATCGCGCTTTCACTAGGTCTCATCCTCTTCGTCGGTTGCTCCACCGTGCCGATCACCGGCCGGAAGCAAGTCAAGTTGGTGTCCGATCAACAAATGGTCGCGCAAAGCGCGGTCAGCTATAAAGAAGTGATCGAGCAAGGGCCACTCTCGGCCGACGCGACTCGGACGCGTCAGATCAAAAAGGTCGGCGCGAAGATATCGGCCGCGGTGGAGCGCTATCTGAAGGACACGAATCAGTCTCACCTGATCGCCGGCTTCGAGTGGGAGTTTAATCTGATCGACGAAGACCAGCCCAACGCCTGGTGCATGCCCGGTGGCAAAGTCGCGTTTTACACGGGCATTCTGCCCTATTGCGTGGACGAGACCGGTATCGCGGTGGTGATGGGGCACGAGATCGCGCACGCGGTCGTCGGCCACGGCGCGGAGCGGGTCAGCCATCAGATGCTCCAGCAGGGGGGTGGCATCCTCGCGTCCTGGCTCGGGAGCAAAACCGACTACCACGACGCGATCATGATGACCTATGGCTTGGGTTCCCAATACGCGGGCGTTCTGCCGTTTTCCCGCTTGCACGAAAGCGAGGCGGATCATCTGGGTCTGATTTTCATGGCGATGGCGGGTTACAACCCCGAGGCCGCGGTCGGCTTCTGGCAACGCATGGACGCCGCGGGCGGCCAAAAACCGCCGGAATTCCTCAGCACGCATCCTTCCGACGAATCCCGTGTTCGGCGGCTGCGCGCGCGCATGCCAGAGGCGATGGATATTTACGCGCGGCGCGACTGAAAAAAAACACGTAGAGATGTCCAAGGGAAATGAAGGCGGACGTCCTGTAATCGGTCCTAAGGCCTCGCCATGATGGTGATTGGGGGGCGTCTGAGGAGAAAACACTCCAACAGGAGAAGGCAACATGAAAAAATGGTTCGTATTGGCGTTGATCGCGTGTGTGGCCGTGGCCGCGCGAGCGGGAGAAGGCGAAGGCAAGAAGAACAACGATGGCGCGGGGCAGGGCAAAGAAGTGTCCAAAGAACAATTCATCGCGAAGCAGAAAAAAATGGCCGAGAAAAAGGGCGTTGAATACGACGCGGCCAAAGCCGAAGCCCGGTTCACGAAGATGGACAAGGACAAGGACGGCAAGTTGACCGGCGAGGAAGTGCCGCAAAAAGGCAAAGGCAAAGGAAAAGGCGAAGGAAAAGGCGAATAAGTCCGATCCAGCCGCGTTGTATCAAACCCCGTTCTCATCGAGCGGGGTTTTTTCGTTTCGGCTTTTCCGCGGGGAGGAAATCGCTATCATGCCGCGCATGTCACTATACAACCCAGACACCATCGCGGCCATCGCCACGCCCCCCGGCGAGGGTGGAGTCGGAATCGTGCGTGTTTCCGGGCCCGAGGTCTGGAACATCATCGACGCGCTCTTCGAGCCGCTAGATAAAACGCCGGTGTCCGAACGCGAGCACGGAACCTTCGCCTACGGAAAGGTGATCGACGCGGCGGGCGGCGAAATCGACACAGGGCTCGCGCTGATCATGCGCGCGCCGCGCAGCTACACCCGCGAAGACGTGGTCGAGATCCAGGGCCACGGCGGCGCCGTCGGCATGCGCCGGATTCTACGCCGCGCCTTGGAAGCCGGCGCCCGCATGGCCGACCCGGGCGAATTCACCAAACGCGCTTTTCTCAACGGGCGCATCGATCTGTTGCAGGCCGAAGGGATCTTCGATCTGATTCGGGCGCGGTCCGACCGCGCCGCCTCCGCCGCTCTGGAACAGATGGAAGGGCGGCTTAGCGATCAGTTCAACTTGATTTACGAAGCCTTTCTCGAAGTCGCCGCGAATCTGGAAACCACGCTGGATTTCGTCGAGGACGAGTTGCCGGACGATGTCTTCTCCGGTATCGCGGACCTGCTCGACCGCACGTTCCGCGCGCTGGATCATCTGCTCGACACCTGGGACGAAGGGCGCTTGCTGCGCGAAGGCGCGCGGGTCGTCATCCTTGGCCGCCCCAACGCGGGTAAATCAACTCTGCTCAACGCCTTGCTCGGATTCGACCGCGCCATCGTTTCCAGCACCGCGGGCACGACCCGCGACACGATCGAGGAAGGCTTCGTGCTCGACGGCATCCCCTTGCGGATCATCGACACCGCGGGGCTGCGCGAGACCGACTGCGAAATCGAGGCCGAGGGCATCCGCCGCGCCGAGGCCCATGGCGAAGAAGCCCATCTTTCCATTTACTTGATCGACGCCTCGCGCCCGTTGGACGACGAAGACCGCGTCCGATTGGCGAAGCTCGACCCCAAGCGAAGCGTCGTTTTGCTGAACAAAATCGATCAGGGCAGGCGCGTCGACATCGAAGGCGTCGAAGCCTCGCTCATCACCGGAGCAGGCGTGGAGGAGCTTAAACGAGCCATGGCCGCGGCGCTCGAAAAGGGCGCCGATCTACAAGCGCCGCCGCACGCGGTCATTTCCGAACGGCACCGCCATTTGTTGATCGAATCGCACCGCGAGGCGAAGCAGGCGCGGGAATATCTGAACCTAAACGTCGAGGAAAACGCCGTGCTGGCCTGCGAGCATTTGCGCGCCGCGCTCGAGCATCTGGGGCAGGTGACGGGCCGCGTCTATCACGAGGAACTGCTGGATAACATCTTCTCGCGCTTCTGCATTGGCAAATAAGGGTTGAATTAGCCCTGTTTACGGGTAGATTTCCCTCCCTTTGAAACAACGAGGATTTGAATCATGAGCAGGAATCTCGCGCCGATCGTCAAATGGGGCACCGATAAAAAGTACAAGAAGGTCGACGACTTCTTGCTGCGGCCGTCCGTCGAGGACCAAGCCATGGAGGCCGCGGCCCGCATTTTGGCCGACGTCAAGGAACGCGGCGACAAGGCGGTCATCGACTGCGCCCGGCTGTACGACGGCTCCAACATGTCCACCCGCCGCATGCGCGTGACGGAAAAAGAGATCGCGGACGCCGCGGCGATCGTGGACGAGGAATTCAAGGCCGCGGCCAAGGAAGCCCACAAGCGAATCACCGCGTTCTCGAAGAACGGGCTGCGCGATGATTGGAAAATGGCGACGCCGAAGGGCGGCATGCTGGGCGAGAAATTCGTCGCGTTCGACCGCGTCGGCGCGTACGTCCCCGGCGGCGCCGCGCCGCTGGCCTCGACCGCGCTAATGACGCTCACGCTCGCGCAGGTCGCGGGAGTGAAGGAGCTGGTGGCCTGTTCGCCGGCCGGCGCGGACGGAAAACTCAACCCCTACGTCATTTACTCGCTGGATCTGGCCGGCGCGACCGAAATTTATAAGATCGGCGGCGTACACGCCATCGGCGCGATGGCCTATGGCACGAAATCGATCGCGAAGGTCCGGAAGATCGTTGGTCCGGGCGGGCCCTACGTCACCGCGGCTAAACGGCAGGTTTATGGCGACGTCGCGCTCGACATGGTCGCGGGCCCGAGCGAGATCGCCGTGCTGTGCGACTCCTCCGCGCGGCCGGCGCACGTCGCGGCCGATCTGCTTTCGCAGGCCGAGCACGGCACCGGCTCCGAAAAGGCGCTGTTGGTGACCACCTCCCAGAAGCAGGCCGAGGCCGTTCGCGGCGAGGTGCTCAAGCAGGCGAAGGAACTGTCGCGAACCGAACCGATTTTCGAGGTGCTCGCCAAAGGCATGTTGTTGGTGGTCGTGAAAAACATGGCCGAAGGCATGCTGCTCTGCAACCGGTTCGCGCCGGAGCACATGGAACTCATCGTCAAGAACCCCGAGAAGTGGGTCGACCAGGTCGTCAACGCGGGCGCGCTGTTCATCGGCGAGTGGACCCCGGAAGCCGTGGGCGATTTCGCCGCGGGGCCGAGCCACGTGCTGCCGACGGGCGGGACCGCGGCGTATTTCTCCGGTCTGACGGTCGAGGATTTCCGTCGGCGCGTCAGCCTGATTCAGTTCACCAAAGCAGATCTCGAAGACACGCTGCCCGTGGTGGAAGCGTTCGGCCGCGTCGAGACCCTCGACGGCCACGCCCGATCCGCCAGCATTCGTTTTGAGTAGAAACGGAAATCCACCAAGCGCGTCCCGCGGGGCGAGTCTGGGCATGCGCGGGAGGACTCATCGCATCCCGGTTCTTTCTTATCCGACTCCGCGGTTTACAGTGCACGCAAAATGTGCAATACAGTGTGTGTGCAGGAGGTCGAGATGACTAAAAACATTACATTGCGCATGGATGAGCAGTTGCTTAAGGACGTGAAGCACATCGCGGTTGAGAAGGATATGTCGGTTTCAGCCTGGATTACGCGGTTGGTTGAAAAAGAGGCCAAGCGGGACTTGAATTACGAAGCGTCCGCGGCTGGAATCATGCGTCTGATGGAAGAGGCTCAGGATTATGGCGATGGTGGGAAAACCTATACGCGGGATGAAATGCATGAACGCTGAGGTTTTTCTCGATACCAACATTGTCGTCTATTCCTTTGATCGGGGTGACGCGCGGCGGCACCAACTGGCTAAAAAGCGGCTCGGCGAGCTTTTCTCGCGCCAAGCCTGCGTCGCGGTGAGCATACAGGTGTTGCAGGAGTTTTTTCACACCATGTCGCGCAAGGGGGCGAACCCGTCGATTTTACGGGAGGCGCTTGAGTATTACATGCGTCGCGACGTGGTGGAAAACACGTGCCCGCTGCTACGTCGGGCGATTGATGTTCAGCAACGTTTCCAGCTTTCATTCTACGATGCGAACATTGTCGCGGCCGCGCAGTTGGCCGGCGCGAAAGAGTTGTGGTCGGAAGATTTTAACACAGGGCAGGATTATGACGGCGTGGTCGCCGTGAATCCATTTCTTTAAAGGAAGAGTATGAGCGATTTAATTAGAAAATCCGTGCGAGCGATGACGGGCTATGTTCCCGGCGAACAGCCGAAGGGAACCGACCTCGTCAAGTTGAACACCAACGAGAATCCCTATCTTCCGTCGCCGGACGTGCAGGATATTCTCTCGATGATCGATATTTCCGTGCTGTCGCGCTATCCGGATCCGGTTTGCGTGGAGTTGCGGAAGGTGATCGCGGAGCTGCACGGGTGCGCGATCGAGAACGTGTTCGTCGGCAACGGCTCGGACGAGGTGCTCGCGCTGTGCATCCGCGCCTTCGTGGAACGCGACGGTTCGGTGGGCTATTTCGATCCGTCCTATTCGCTCTATCCGATTCTCGCGGACATCGAGGACGTCGAGAAGAAACCCGTCGCGCTCGACGCGCGGTTTGGCTGGAGCATGCCGGACGACTACGCCGCCTCGCTGTTTTTCCTGACCAATCCGAACGCGCCCACCAGCTTCGCCTACGACAAGGCGAACATCGCCGATTTCGTGAAGCGGTTCGACGGCGTCGCGCTGATCGACGAGGCCTACGCCGATTTCGCGGAGGAGAACTGCATGGATCTCGCGCTGGAGAACGACAACGTGATCGTGGCGCGGACGCTCTCGAAATCCTATTCGCTCGCGGGCATCCGGTTGGGCTATTGCGTTGGAAACGCCGAGTTGATCGGCGCGATGTTCAAAATCAAGGATTCCTACAACGTCAACTACCTGACGCAGGAGGTCGCCCGCGTGGCGGTGCTGGACCAAAACACGATGAAGGCCAACGTGTCCGCGATCGTGGAAACCCGCCAGCTGGTCGCGGACAAGCTTTCCGAGCTCGGGTTCGAGGTCGGAGCGTCGCGTACCAATTTTCTCTGGGTCAAGCCGCTGGGATACGGCGCGAAAAGGCTGTTCGAAAAACTGCGCGCTAAAAACATTATCGTCCGCTATTTCGGGAACGACGAGCGAACGAAGGACTATCTGCGCGTCTCCATTGGAACCGCGCCCGAGATGTTCCAGTTCCTCGACGCGGTCGAGGCGATTCTCGACGGAGGGGAGTAATGGCCGCCGTCTGCCCGAACAAGGCCGAGAATTTGAAGCACTGCTCGTGCACGTACGACTGCGCCAAGCGCGGCCTTTGTTGCGAATGCGTCGCGTATCACCGCGCCAAAGGCGCCATTCCGGGCTGCTTTTTCTCCAAAGAGGGCGAGGCCACTTGGGATCGCTCCGCGGCCAGTTTCATGAAGGACCAGCAACGCTGATTTCCGCCTCTCCATGGCCGCCGGGTTGCTTGACTCGCGGGCGCGTTCGGGCATAATAGCGGGCTTTAACTAGACGGGCGTTGTTTATGATCAAAGTTTCTGGGGTAACGAAAAAATATCCGGCGCGACTGGCGGTGGATAACGTTTCGTTCGAGGTCGGCAGAGGCGAAATCGTCGGCTTTCTCGGGCCCAACGGCGCGGGGAAGACGACCACCATGCGCATGCTGACCGGCTATCTTCCCATGAATTCCGGAACGATCGAGGTCGCGGGGTTCGATATCGCCACGCAAGCGCGCGAGGTGCGTAGCCGCGTGGGCTATCTGCCCGAAAGCTGCCCGTTGTATCCCGAAATGCGCGTGGACGAATATCTCAAGTTCCGCGCCTCGCTCAAAGGCGTCAAGTCTTCGGCTCGCCGCGCCAAGATCAACGAGGTCAAGGAGCAGTGCGGGTTGACGGAGGTCGGGAAGCGGATCATCGGTCAACTTTCCAAGGGCTATCGCCAGCGCGTCGGCCTCGCCGACAGCCTGGTGCACGATCCCGATCTGCTGGTGCTCGACGAACCGACCGTCGGGTTGGATCCGTATCAGATCCGGCAGGTCCGCGAGCTGATCACCCAACTGGCCGAACGCCACACGATTCTGCTTTCCACGCACATCCTTCAGGAAGTGGAGGCCATCTGCGAACGCATTCTAATCATCAACGAAGGCAAGATCGTCGCGTCCGACACCGAGGAGAACCTGCATCGTCAGTTGCAGGCCTGCTCGATCATCGAGATCGAAATCATGGCCGACAAAGAGACCGCGACGCGCGAGGTGAGCGCGCTCGAGGGCATGGACGTCCGCAACGCGAGCGAGCTGGCCGACGGCTGGCTCTGGCTGGAGATCGAGGCGGATTCGGCGTCGATGCGCGTGGAGTTGTTTAATTTGGCCGTGGCCGAGGGCTGGCCTCTACGCGAGTTGAGCGAGCAGCAGCATTCGCTGGAAGACACGTTCGTTCAGATCACCCGCGACAAGGGAGCGAAATCATGAGCGTGTTCGTTTGCCTGCTTAAAAAAGAGCTCCGCGCCTGTTTTTATTCGCCGATCGCGTACGTCGTGATGTTTTTCTTCTGGGCGTTGATGGGCGTCAATTTCATCTGGCTGCTCAGCCAGTTGGCCGCGGGCGAGTCGCTCACGCTTTCCACGCAGTTGATGTTCAGCGGGCCGATCCTGACGTTCGCGATGCCGTTCGTGGTGCCGCTGATCACGATGCGCCTGTTCGCCGAGGAGCGCAAGCTCGGCACGCTGGAGGCGCTGCTGACCACCTCGGTCCGCGTGCCGGAACTGGTGCTCTCGAAGTTCGTCGGCGCGGTGGTTTTCTATTGCGCGCTACTACTGCCGACCATCATCTACGTCTACATCTTGAAGCAACTTTGCCCCGCGACCATTAATGATTTTCCGGACGGCGGCTCGTTGTGGTCCGGCGCCGCGGGCATGCTCTTCGTCGGCGCGCTCTACGTCGCGGTCGGCGTGTTCATGTCGAGCCTCACCTCGAACCAGATCATCGCCGCGATCGGCGGGTTCGCGCTCATCTTCGGTTCGCTGGTGGGGACCGCGTTCATGGCCTACATGGCGCAAAGCCCGGGGCTGCGGATCATGGGACAATACTACTCGTCGTTCGCGCACATGATGGATTTTTCGCGCGGCGTGCTCGATAGCCGGATCATCGTCATGTATCTGACGCACACGGCCTGGTTCATCTTCGCGACGGTGAAGATCGTTGAAAGCAAACGAGCGTGACGCCGCGGATGGGAAACAACCAATGAAACGAATGCTCTCCAACATCAATTCGATCGCGGCCGTTCTGCTGGCGTTCGTGCTGGCGCAGATGATCGGTTTCGTCGCGCTGCGCAACCCGCTCCGCGCCAACGTCAGCGGACGAACCTACTACGAACTCTCCGACAAAACCCTCAGCTTGCTCGAAGGGCTCGAGAACGAAGTCAAGGTGACGGTCGTTTTCCAGAAGGAACACGATCTATACGAGGACATCGAAAACCTGCTCGAGGAGTATCAATACCACTCCCGCAACATCTCGGTGGAATGGGTCGATCCCGCGCGCGATCTGGCGCGGGTCGAGAAATACGCCAGCGAATACGGGCTCACCGAAGCGCAGGTGATCGTCTTCGACATCGATGGCCACAGCAAGATCATCAAGCAGAACGAACTCGCCGAATTCGTTCAAGAGAAAAACCGCAAGGAGCCGACGCGCTCCGCGTTCAAGGGCGAACAAGCCTTTTCCAGCGCGATCTACGGCCTGATTCAGGGCGACCGTCCGATGGTGCGCTTCCTCGTCGGGCACGGCGAGCATCGGGTCTCCGATTTCGACCAATCGGGCTTTTCGAACATCGGCCTCGCGGTGCTGAACGACAACCTGGACGTCATGGAGCTCATGCTCAGCGGCGAAAACCAAATTCCGGAAGACACCGCCGCGCTGGTGATCGCCGGCCCCGAAAAGAAAATGAGCACGGTGGAAATCGAGATGATCGAGGATTATCTCAGCCGCGGCGGCCGCGTGCTCATGCTGCTCGACGCGCTGAAGGAGACCGGCCTCGAGCCGATGTTGCGGCGTTGGGGCGTCGCGCTGCGCGACGACATCGTCATCGACCCCGAGAACACGCTCCGCGGCAGCGACGTGCACGTGCGCCGCTTCAACGCGCACCCGATCTCGATGGAAATGGAAACCAGCGCGCAATTCATTCTGCCGCGCTCGATCATGGCGCTAACCGAAGAGGAAGGCGCGGCGGCCGAGGACCGGCCCTCCGTCGCTCCGCTGTTTTTCACCTCCGAACGAAGCTGGTCGGAAACGCAGGTCGAGGAATCACCCGCCAAATACGACGCGGGCACCGCGGACCTGCGCGGCGATGATCCGGAACGGCCGCTTTCGTTGGGCGTCGCCGTCGAACTCGGCGCGCGGCGCGAGGCGCTGGACGTGCAGATCAAACCCTCGCGCATGGTCGTCTTCGGCGATTCGGATTTCGCCAGCAACATCGGCATGGTGGGCGGCAATCAGGATTTGTTCATGAGCGCGTTGAACTGGCTGCTCGATCGCGAGGAACTCATGGCGATCGCGCCGAAGCCCGTCGAAGAGGTGCGGCTTAGCCTCTCGCGCAAAGACATTCGCCGCTTTTTCTGGATCAACGTCACGGGCGTTCCGTCCATCGCCATGGTGATTGGGCTGTTCGTCTGGGCCCGCAGAAGGAAATAGGAGATTCATGAAAGGTCGCTCCACGCTATTCATTTTGATCGGCATCGTCGCGCTCGGCGTCTTCATCTGGGCGCAGGAATCGTGGCGCGCGCGCAA
>JARFRL010000162.1 GCA_029287275.1 Pontiella desulfatans | reverse complement strand
TAGACTCCGAACAGGCAGAATTCATGGCATTGCCCGCAACTCGTGCACCGATCGTAATCGATGACCGGAAACCAGGCCGGCGGCTTGGACTCCGGCGTTGATTCGGCGCTTTCCCGAGGTGTCGGGACGCGATGGTTCACGACCTCCACCTCTTCAGGCAACGGATTTCCCGCGAAGTCGAACAGCGCTTTCACCGCGCGCGGGTGGCAGGCGTGGATTTCCGCGAACGCCCGCTTCAAAACCGGATCGCCGTCGCGGGCGGCCTCGCACAAATCGGCGACCACCACCGCCGCGTCCGTCGCGACGGCGCCGACGTCGACCAAGCCGCGCTCGGCGCATTGGCAAATGAGAGTGGAATTAGTTCGAGACATCGACCGCGACCAGCGTTCCTTTATCGTTCCGGCAATAGATCACGCCGTTCGCGAGCACGGGCGGCGTCCAGCAGAGTTGCGACAGACCGGTTTCGAAGGTGGCGATTTCGGTGTATTTTTTCGGCGTGATTTCCGCGAAGTAGAGCGTGCCTCTCTCGCCCAGCGCGATCAACTTTTCGTCCGCCGCGATCAGCGAGCCGAAACCGATGGGCATGCTCCATTTCTCGGAACCATCCTCCGCCGAGATACAGCGCAGAAAACCTTTCTTCTTCGTCTGGCCGTCCACGCCGTAGATATATCCATCCCAATGCACGCTCGAGCTGAACTGGTTGTTCATCGCGCCGCTATCCCAGAGTTTTTTCAATTTTCCGGACGAGAAGTCCAACATCGCGCATCCATTGCCGTAGCCGGACGAGATGAAGATCTTGTCGCCGAGGATCATGGGGTCGGCCCCGTTGATGTCGTATTTGGTTTCCCATTTCCAATCGTCGATTTCCTTGCCGTTCGTCGCGTCGACGATGTTGAGCCCCGGCGCGCTGAAGATCGCGGCGAGCGTTTTTCCCTTTCGTTGGAAAAGCACCGGCGAGGCGTAACTCTGCGGACCGGAGCTCTTCCACTTGATCGCTCCTTTGTTTTTATCCACCGCGACGCCGGCGTCGCCGACGTTCAACAAGATCAGATCGCCGTGGATCACGGGCGACGACGCGACGCCCCACCGGGAATTTTCGTTACCGGTCTCATCCAGCACGTCGAGCTCCCAGATTTTCTTTCCGCTCTCGGCGTCGAAGCGGATCAGCAACGCCGAACGACTAAACGTGTAAAGGCTGGCGCCCTCAACGACGGGCGTCGCGCGCGGTCCTTTGTATTGTCCCCGTTCGCAGTCGTAGGCGTGACTCCAGAGGTCTTTTCCGGTTTTCGCGTCCAAACAGTAGACGATGTCTTTCCCGTCTTCGTGTCCCATGGTGTAGAGCCTGCCGTCCTTGACGCTAACCGACGAATAGCCAACGCCCAACTCCTTCGTCCACAGCGCGGAAGCCGCCGCGGGATTCCATCCGGACTCGTTCGAGATACCGTTCGCGTTGGGACCTCGCCACGCGTGCCAGTCGTCCGCCATGGCCGCGGCCGCGAAGGCCGTCATTAATAAAACCCGCGTATACTTCAACATGAACTCCTCCAGTTAGAGGCTTCGTTTCTACACCACGCGCCTCGTCATCGCAAACTGAACGACGTCGAAGGGGAAAAAGGGACGACATCCCAATAAAAAAAGGCCCCCGATGAACGGGGACCTTTCAACGATCTGACCGCGTCGATTAGACGAGGAGCAGCTCGGAGTAGCTCGGCAGCGGCCAAAGCTCGGCCGGAACGAGCGCTTCCAGCGCGTCGATGGATACGCGCAGCTCGCCCATCGCGGCGATCTGACCAGCGGGGCCTTCAGCGGCTTCCAGCTTGGCGACGCCCGCGACGGCGGCTTCGAGCAGACTGGACATTTCGCCCGTGATGCTCGCGACCGCGGGAACGGAGGCGTACTCGTTGATGGCCATGACCGCGGCGGGAATCAGCATGGTCTTGACGATGTCGGCGGCCGTGCAGGCTTCGATGCCAATGAGGGTCTCGTAGGTTTCCTCATAGATGTTGAAGCGCGACTCGAGCTCCGCGTTGCTCAGAACGCCATACTTCTCGAAGAGGTCTTTGGCTTTCTGGGTCTGAAGCATCGGCAGCGCTTCGGCCGTGGTGACGAGGTTCGGAAGACCGCGCTTAACGGCTTCAGCGAGCCATTCGTCGGTGTACCCATCGCCATTGAACAAAATGCGCTTGTGCTCTTTGATGACGGCCGCGAGAACGTCCTGCAACGCCGCGTTGAATTCTTTTCCACCGGCAACCGCGGTTTCAACTTCCGTGCAGATGTAGTCGAAGGCTTCGGCGACGATCGTGTTGAGCACGACGTTGGCGCCGGCCGGGCTTTGGTTGGAACCCACGGCGCGGAACTCGAAGCGGTTGCCCACGAACGCGAACGGCGACGTGCGGTTGCGGTCGGTGTTGCCACGCGGCAGCTTCGGCAGCGCGTCCACGCCGAGATGGATGTGCCCACCGTCTTTGGACTCGTTGGCGCCACCGGCTTCGATCTGCTCGACGATGTCGGTCAGCTGGTCGCCGAGGAAAATGGAAACCACGGCGGGAGGCGCTTCGTTGGCGCCGAGGCGATGGTCGTTGCCCGCGGTCGCGACGGAAGCGCGCAGCAGGTCGGCGTGCGTGTCGACCGCTTTCATGAGCGCGACGACGATGGTCATGAACTTGGCGTTTTCGTGCGGGTTGTCGCCCGGTTTCAGCCAGTTCTTTCCGTCCGGTCCCAGGAGGGCCCAGTTGTTGTGCTTGCCGGATCCGTTAACGGCCGCGAAGGGCTTTTCGTGCAGCAGGCAGGCGAATCCGTGTTTCTCGGCGGTGACCTTCAGCACTTCCATCATGATCATGTTGTGATCGACGGCGATGTTCAGCGTTTCGAAGACCGGAGCGATCTCGAACTGCGCGGGGCATACTTCGTTATGGCGGGTTTTCGCGGGAACACCATACTGCCAGAGCACGGCGTCGAGCTCAGCCATGAAGGCGGCGACGCGCGGCTGGATGGCGCCGAAATAGTGGTCGTCGAGTTGCTGGTGCTTGGTCGCGCCTTTACCGAACAGCGTGCGGCCGGTGCGCAGGATGTCGGGGCGTTCCGCGACGAGATCGAGGTCGATCAGGAAATATTCCTGCTCACCACCGAGGGTCGCCTGCGCCATGGCTTCGCCGCAATCGATACCGAAGAGCTTGCCGAGGCGAATCGTCTGGTCGGACAAGACTTTCATCGAACGCAGCAACGGCGTCTTTTTGTCGAGCGCTTCACCGTTGTACCCGCAGAACACGGTCGGGACGCAAAGCGTGGCCGCGCTGACGGAATCGTATTTGATGAAGGCCGGGCTGCTTGGATCCCAACCGGTGTAACCGCGGGCTTCGAAGGTGGCGCGCAGGCCGCCGGACGGGAACGAAGACGCGTCGGGCTCGCCTTGGATGAGTTCGCTGCCGGAAAATCCGGTGATCACGCCGCCCTTGAAGTCGGGGAAAATGAAAGAGTCGTGTTTTTCGGCGGTGGAGCCGGTGAGCGGTTGGAACCAGTGCGTGTAGTGGGTCGCGCCCTTTTCCATGGCCCATTCCATCATCGCTTCAGCGACTTCGTCGGCGATGCTCGGGTCCAGCTCGGAGCCGGTTTCGATGGTTTTCTTCAACGAGGCGAAAGTCGGAGCCGACAGACGGGCTTCCATGACCGGAAGGCCAAATACAAGTTCGCCGAATCCTTCGATGGTATTTTTCATGTTATCTCCTTAATAATTAATCGCCCCCGGAAATCCGGCGGCAACGCACCCTACTTCAAACAAATCCAGCCCTCTTTAATGTAGAGGAAAAACCGGCTCTAATGGTAAATCATATGATAAGGCGTTTGCATTGAGCATGTAGTGTACCAAGCAAAACACGCAAGCCTATCTCCGTACCGACTAGTGATTTACAAACATTTCCGGAAAACGCGCCAAGGCCATTTTAGTACAATATTGTATGCCGGAACTCACTGACAGTACATATATGGAGCATCGTTTTGCCTCGCCGCGAACCTCATCGGCCTTGTTCGAGCTCCGCCAGGCGGGTCTCCAACTGCTTCATCTTGTCTTTGAGTTTCGGTAGCGTGATCAAATTGGCGATCATTTTTTTCGTCTGTAGGTGATTCATGGCGGGCGCGCCGATCACGAAATCCTTCGCCGCGACATCCTTCATCACCCCGGCTTGCGCGCCGACGATCGCGCCGTCGCCCACCTCCAAATGGCCCGCGAGCCCGGCTTGTCCCGCCATGATGACTTTCGAGCCGATCGTCGTGCTGCCGGAAACACCGACCTGTCCGCATATCACCGAGTGCTCGCCGACAACCACGTTGTGGGCGATCTGAACAAGGTTGTCGATTTTAGTGCCTTTTCCGATTTTCGTTTTTCCAAAACGGGCGCGGTCGATCGCGACGTTGGCGCCAATCTCGACGTCGTCTTCGATGACGACCTTTCCGATCTGTGGAATTTTGGCGCGCGAGCCATCTTCCCGCACCGCGTAACCGAACCCATCCGACCCAACCACCGTGCCGTTGTGAAGGATGACGCGGCTTCCAATCTCGGAAAACTCGCGGATGGATACGAGCGGGTAGAGCAGACAATCCTCGCCAATCGAGGATTTGTAACCGATCACGCAGTTCGCCTGGACAACGGTGTTCGCGCCGATCACGACGCCCTCCTCGACGACCACGTTCGCGCCGATTGAAACCCCTTCGCCAAGCGCCGCGGATTCGGCCACCACCGCGGAGGGGTGAACCCCCGCCTTCGGAGCCGGAACGGGCTCGTAGAAAAGCTCGGCGCATTCGGCGAAGGATTGGTCGGAGTTTTCAACGCGGAGGATCGCGCATTTCGCGGGACGGTCCCAATCCGCGGGAACAATCACCGCGGAGGCGCTCGTGGCGGCGACTCGCGCCGAATATTTGGGATTGGCCAGAAAGCTGATGTCGCCCGCCGCGGCCTCTTTGAGACCGGCCACGGCCTTGATTTCGATATTCCCGTCGCCTTCAAGAACAGCGCCAAAGCGCTCCGCGATTTGAGAAAGTTTCATGCGTTACTCCTCGAGTTTCGGTTCTTCAACCTTGAATTCCGGCTCGGCTTCGCGCGTTGTCTCGCGGCCTTCGTTCAGCACGGCGAGCACGTCCGCGGTGATGTCCACCTTCGGACTGATAAACAGCACGTTGTCGGTTCCGATGCGGCTCTGCGAAGACCGATCGATGACCGCGGAGAATCCTTGAGCCTTCGAGTAGGTGATGACCGACGCGTGAATCTCATCGAACAGCTTTTTGGTCATGCGGGTGTTTTGCTGTTCCATCTGCTGCCGGCGAAGTTTTTCGAACTCGACCATGTCCTGCTCCTTCGTCTGGAGCTCGACCAGCTTCTCCTCGAGCTGATCACGCTTGTTGGCGCGCACCTCTTCGCTCAAGGTTTCAT
>JARFRL010000092.1 GCA_029287275.1 Pontiella desulfatans | reverse complement strand
CGCTGGAGGCCGTTGATGATGACGCGATCCGCGGGCGTGAGGCGCCGGTTCTTGGTGGGATCTTCTTCGATGACTCGCCGCGTTCCGACGAGCGGACCTTTGACGACGTAGACGCTCTCCACCACATTGCTTTCGTTCACCGTTAAGACATAGCTACCCGCCATGTCCTGCTGGATCGCGAGGTCGGCGACGAGTAGCGCGTTTTCGATTTCATTCGGGATTAGAATCTTGCCGTACAGTCCGGGCACCAGGCCGCCGTCCGCGTTTTCAAACAGGGCGCGCGCTCGCAAGGTTCCGGTGTCCGGATCAATTTCCGGGTCGATATAGTTCACGACGCCGGTTTCCGTGTGTTGGCTCCCATCCGCCATCTCGAGATTAACGGGCGGCGTTTTTTCTCCGGGCTTGTTATCGCGCGCGCCGTCCCGCAGGAAGGGAAGTATCGCGCGTTCATCGACATTGAAAAAGACGTCGATGGGCGCTTCGACGACCAGTGTGGTCAAGAGGGTGGACTGGCCATCGCCGACCAGGTTGCCGACACTCAACGCGCGCAGGCCGAGGCGGCCGCTAATCGGGGCGTGGATTTCGGTGTAGGAGAGGTTTAGTTTCGCGTCGTCGAGCGCGGCCTGGGCGTCCATCACCGCGCCTTCGGCCCCTTGCCTGTTGGCTTCGGCGGTCAACACGTCCACTTCCGAAACCGCTTCGGTCTCATAGGCTTTTTTCGTGCGTTGCAAGGTGGCGTCGGCGAGTTTGAGCGCGGCTTCGGCCTGCGCGAGTTTGGCTTCGGCGGATTTGACCGCGGCGATGAAGGACTCGGGCTCGATCGTGAACAGCAGGTCGCCCTCGTTCACCCGCTGTCCGTCGATGAAGTCGATCGACTTCAGGAAACCCTTCACCCGCGCTCGAATTTCAACTTGGTCGCGCGCGGCGAGCCGGCCGGGGAAACTGACGAACACGGTGACGGTTTCCTGTCGCGGATTCTGAACGGTCACTCCGGGAGGCGGTGGAGCTTGAAACTCGTTGGTCGGCGCGCAGCCGATGGCGAAAAGAAAGGGGAGGGCCAATCCCGACAGCATCAACATCTTCATAACTGAGGTTCTCCACGGTTGTGTTCTAAAAATACTAGTTATCGCGTCGGGGTGCTGTCGAGAATGAATCCCTTTAATTCCGCCGAATGAATGGACGCGCGACCGCTCGTGGAAATTCGCCCGTCCTTTTTGCGAACCTGTTGTGGCGGTTTTCCATGAAAATGTTCAGAATGGAAAAATGAAAACATTGGATGATTCCATTTCCACGATATCCACGCCCTCGTTTCCAACCCCGTTGCGTTTCGCCGGCCGCGATCCGACCGCCGCCATCCGCTACCGAACGGACGCCGAGCGCGTCCGGCTGTTCCCTTGCGTGGGTGGCCCGGACGCGGATGAAGGCGACGCCTCGTTCGAACGCGCCGGACCCCGCGCGCTGGTTTCGGGCGACCCGTCGAAAATGACCGCGGCCATCATGACCTGCGGCGGTTTGTGCCCCGGCCTCAACGACGTCGTCCGCGGGTTGGTGATGAGCTTGAGCCACCATTACGGCGTTCGGCGCGTGCTGGGCGTTCGCTATGGCTACGCGGGGCTGACGCCGGACGGCTTGCCGCCGTTCGAGCTGACGCCGGACACCGTCGATGAAATTCATCGCGACGGCGGTAGCGTGCTGGGCGTCAGCCGCGGGAAGCAAGAGGTCGCGGTCATGGCGCGGACGCTGTTGGACTGGAAGGTCGATCAGCTGTTCGTCATCGGCGGCGACGGCACGCAACGCGGCGCGCTGGAGTTGAGCGCGGAGTTCGAGCGGCTTGGCCTTCCGGTCGCGGTGGTGGGGATTCCGAAAACCATTGATAACGACATTCTGTGGGTCGACCAATCGTTTGGCTTCGACACCGCGGTCGAGGTCGCCGCGCAAGTGGTGCGCGACGCGCACGTGGAAGCGAAGTCGGCGGAGCGCTGCGTTGGCGTGGTCAAAGTGATGGGCCGCGACAGCGGGTTCATCGCGGCGCACGCCGCGCTGGCCTCGCTGGAGGCGAACGTCGTGCTGGTGCCGGAAATCCCCTTCGCGCTGGAAGGGCCAGGCGGATTGCTGGAGTTTCTGGAAAAGCGGCTCGCGGAAAAAGACCACGCGGTGATCGTGGTGGCGGAAGGGGCCGGGCAGGACTTGTTCGACGAAAGCCGCCAGCCGGGCGTGGACGCCAGTGGAAACCAACTGCATAACGACGTCGGAACGCTGCTGCTCGAATCGATCGTTGGCCATTTCGAGACCAAGCGAACGCCCGTGAAAATGAAATATCTGGACCCGAGCTATTCCGTGCGGTCGGCCCCGGCGTGTGGAACCGACCGCATCTACTGCACCCGTTTGGCGCACGCCGCGGCGCACGCCGCCATGGCCGGAAAAACAGCGATGATGGTCAGCCGCTGGAGCGGGCACTACGTCCATGTGCCGTTGCGCGTGGTGACGCGTGGCCGCCGCTCCATCAACCCGCGCGGCAGCCTGTGGCGCGCCGTGCTCGAAGCCACCGGACAACCCTGCCTTTCCGGAACGATATAGGAATCAGGTATGATCGATTATAAACAACTCTGGACGCCGCGCGCGATCGCGGAAGGGCGCGTGCTGAGCGTCTGCCTGGGGGCTTCGCGCGTTTGGATTCGCCGCGGGGCGCATGATTGGCTCGTCGCGAGCGAAACGGAAGAGGGCGAGGAGGAGCGTTGCTCGGTATCCATCGCGGAAGAGGACGTTGCCGCGGAACGCGACTGGACCCGTTGGATTCTGGACGATGCCGTCGAGCAGGTTCGGCTGCGCCCGCGGCTGCCCGATCGACCCATCATCGTCCGGCCCGAAACACCGATGTGCTTGATGCCGAAGCAGTCGGCGCAATTCTACGTCGGCGTTCCGATTTGGTTGTCGCTCACGTTCGGCGTCAAAAACGAGCAGGCGATCGACGTTCCCACGACGACGCTCTCCAACTCCTGGTTTGGTTCGTTGACCGAAGGCGAGCTGTGCTACGCCGTGAAAACGAAAGCGCGGTTGCGCCGCGAGGACACGCGGCTGGTCGCGAACCACGTGATCATTCCCTTGGAGATCCGCAACGCGTCGAAGGAAAAACTGAAGTTCGAGCGACTCTGTCTGCGGCCGCAGTATCTGGATATTTACCAGGGCGACACCCGGCTCTGGACCGGCCGCGGCCGCGTTAGCTATCGCGGCGAGGATAACTGGAGCCGGATCGTGTACGCCGGGACGGCGCCCGATATGGATGGCGCGAGGGAGAAGCTTTCCGCGGCGCGGGAGCCCATGCGCCGCGGCGCGCTGCTCAAGACGTTCGACGACTTTAAACAGAGGATCGAGATCTCATGATGGAAACGTTTTCAATCTGGTGGGCCGAGCATTGGACGAAGTACGCCCACTCCGGACTCATTTTAGTGATCGGTCTTCCAACGTTGCGCGTGATCGGATACTTGATTCAAAAGGGACTGCGCAAGAAGGTCAGCGAGCAGTCGGTCATTCTATTCAGCAAGGGCGTCGTCTATCTGGGGTCGCTGGTCGTGATTCTTACGGCGCTGCAGCAGGCCGGGTTCAAAATCAGCGCGTTGCTGGGCGCGGCCGGCATCGCGGGCGTGGCGATCGGTTTCGCGTCGCAGACGAGCCTCTCGAATTTGATCAGCGGATTGTTCCTGATTTGGGAGCGTCCGTTCGCGGTCGGGGACGTTTTGCAGGCGGCCAATGATCATGGCGTGGTGCATTCGATCGATCTGCTTTCGGTTCAACTGCGAACGTTCAACAATCAATTGATTCGGATTCCCAACGAAACCTTGATCAAGAACTCGTTCACGAACGTGACGCGCTTTCCGATCCGGCGCATGGATATTCCGATCGGCGTCGCCTACAAGGAAGACACCGACAAAGTGGTGCGGATTCTCAAAGAGGTCGCGGACGCGAATCCATACTGTCTGGACGAGCCGGAGCCGCTCATCATTTTCAAAGGTTTCGGCGATTCCGCGCTCGAGTTCATGTTCGGCCCGTGGTTCGCGAAGACCGACTACATCGCCTTGCGCAACAGTCTGCTGACGGAAGTGAAGCGGCGGTTCGACGAAGAAGGGGTTGAAATCCCGTTCCCGCACCGCACGCTCTACGCGGGCGAGGCCACGAAGCCGTTTCCGGTCCACGTCGTGCCGACGCCGGACAACCCGAAAGAAGGTGAAGGATGAAAAAATTCTACATGTCCGCCGCCCAGCGCGGCCAGCCGCCCGGATCCGCGGTCTACACCGGCGACAAGGTCGATGTCCCCGTCCGCGTCCGGATGATCAACTACAACGAAACGATGATCGAGGAGCTCGAACCCGCCGCGGTCGAAGAGACCTTCGTCGCGCCCGACCCCGCCGTCGTCAACTGGATCAACATCGATGGGCTCAACGACGCGGACGCCATCGCGAAAACCGGGAAATTTCTAAAGCTGCATTCGCTGGTCGTGGAAGATATCGTGCACACGCACCAGCGCCCAAAATTGGAGGATCTGGAAGAGTCCCTTTTTCTGGTGGTTCGCATGCTTTCCTTGAACCCGGAAACACAGGACGTTCAGTCCGAGCAGATCAGTTTCATCCTGCGCGAGGGGAACGTGCTGGTCACGTTTCAGGAAGCGCCCGGCGACGTGTTCGAGGGCGTGCGCGAGAGGTTGCGCAAAGCGCAGGGGCGCGTTCGCCACAAAGGCGCCGACTATTTGCTCTACGCCCTGATGGACGCGGTGATCGACCACTACTTCAAAGTGCTCGAAAGCTTCGGCGAGCGCATCGAGGTCATCGAAACCGAGTTGATGGACGACCCGTATCCGGAGTTGCTGCAACAAATCTACTCCATCAAGCGAGAGCTGCTCTACATCCGTAAATCCGTCTGGCCGCTGCGCGAAGCCGTCGGCGCGCTGGAGCGAAACGAAAGCGATCTGATCCAGGAATCCACGCGGCTCTATCTGCGCGATCTCTACGACCACGCCATTCAGGTCATCGACACCGTCGAGTCCTTCCGCGACATGCTCAGCGGCGTGCAGGATCTTTATCTATCCAGTCTTGGTAACAAAACCAATCAGGTCATGAAAGTCCTGACCATCATCGCGACCATCTTCATTCCCATCACCTTCATCGCCGGCATCTACGGTATGAATTTCGAAATCATTCCCGAGCTCCACTGGCGCTACGGCTACGCCGCGGTCTGGGCCGTGATGATCATCATGGTGGCCATCATGCTCGCCTACTTCCGCCGCAAGAAATGGTTCTGATATAGTCCGCCGCTCGGATGCCGCCGACAGGGTTCGCGCGGGTCCTACGCCTTTGGTTTGATGTTCTGATTCACGTGGAAGACATTTTCCGGATCGTACTGTTCTTTAATCTGAGCGAGCCGGGCATGGTTTTCGCCGTACGCGGTGGCGGTCGGGTCGCTTTCGTCGCCGGTCATGAAGTTGACGTAGGCGCCGGCGGAGGCGTGCGGCGCGGAGGCCTTGAAGAAGGCGCGGGCCCAGTCCCTGCAGGGGTCATCATCCCGCGCGTCCTCCCATCGCGCGTGCACGTTCATCACGAACTTCGCGTTTCGATGGGCGTAGGCCATGGCGTTGGCGGGAACCCGGTTGGCGGCTCCGTCCAGATGCGCGATGAAGATCTCGCACCGCGGCGAGGGCAGCTTGCCCGCGAACGCGCGGACGGTCTCGAGCGCGCCATCGCTCAGCTCCTCGAAGTTGTGGGATTTCCAGTAGTTCCTGGCGCCGGGGGTCAGGAGCGGGTCGAAGGCCTGCTGCCAGTCCACGTAGGGTTGTGTTCCGATGTGTTCGCCATAGGGGACGCCGAAATGGCGCAGGGGCTCGATCAGTTGACGCCCCTTGTCCGGGGCGCCGCCATAAAAGATCGCGAGAACAACCACCGCGCGGCCGTGCGTCTCTTCCGGCAGGAACGGCAACGGGGGGGCTTTACGCAGCACCACCCACACATTGAGCTCTTCGGGAGCGGACCGGACAAAATCGCGGTACCCTTCAAGAACCTCTTTCGCCTGCTCTAAGGGATACACCAGCAAGCCGGCCAGGACTTCCGGACCCAACGGATGGAGCTTGAATTCAAACCGCGTGACGACGCCGAAGTTCCCCCCGCCGCCGCGGATGGCCCAGAACAGATCCGGATTTTCGTCTTCGCTGGCCACCACCTTTTCTCCCTCCGCGGTGACCACGTCGGCGGAAATCAGATTGTCGATGGTCATGCCGTGCTGGCGGGTCAACCAGCCAAATCCGCCGCCCAAAGTCAGGCCCGCGATACCGGTTGTGGAATTAATGCCGACGGGCGTCGCCAGCCCATGGGCCTGAACCGCCGCGTCAAAGTCCCCCAGTGTCGCGCCCGGTTCCGCGTAGGCGCGTTGCCGGTCGCTGTCGACGCGTACCGATTTCATCGTAGAGAGGTCGATCATCAGACCGTCATCGCAAACCGCGCTCCCGGCGATGTTGTGCCCGGCTCCGCGAATGGAGATTTCGAGCCCGTTCGACCGGGCGAAGCCGATGGCCCGCACGACGTCATCCGCTCCGGAACATCGAGCGATCAGGGCGGGTTTTCGGTCGATCATCGCGTTCCAGATTTGACGAACCTCGTCATAATTCGGATCGCTTGGAAGTATGATTTCGCCCTTCAGCGCGTGGCGGAACGCTTCGGTGGTTTCGTGGGACAGGTCATTCATGGCGCGCCTCCTGATTCATTTAAGGGTTTACGTTCATGCTTCATTTCCTGCTGATGAATTCAGCTTTTATCAGGTCATAACCTATTTGGCAACGATGGTTTACGCGTTTACCGAGCACAGGGGGGGTAAGGGCGGCTTTCGCGGCGAGGAAGCGGATGAAACTGAGAAAAAGGACGCCCCTGAAAAACACCGATTAACCCGGATGGTTTCGTTGTGGCAGGGAAATGTGACCCCGGATCGGTTTTGGTAGGGCGGAGTGTGCCCACTCCGCCGCCCGCCGAGAAGGCGCCCGTCGTCAAGCCCGCGGACCACCCGGCGGTCTGTCCCTGCCGGTAGGGCGATTCCGCCGAAAGGAGTTGGGGCTCGGCCTGACGCTTTTCGCGGATTCCGGTACCCTGCGCTTAACCCCATTTGCGGTAGGCTTCAATTCGCGGGTTGTCTTTGTAGGCGGCGACTTTGGCGATGATTTGTGCGCTTCGGGCCGGATCGAGCCCGCGGAATTCGCGCGCGATCTTCGCGTTTTTAATCACTTGGCTCGGCGTTTCCATACCGCTGACCCAGCAGGAAATCGGCTGGGAAAG
>JARFRL010000046.1 GCA_029287275.1 Pontiella desulfatans | reverse complement strand
TTTTAGAAGCATTATAAATGCCAATAAGCGCGGCGTGGCACGTTGGGTGGTTTTAGAGCCACGGACTTCTCAAGCGGGGTGATCCGTGGACGATTCCGGTGAATGCATGAGCAACTCGTAGAGCTGTTTGTAGTAGCCCTCCCGCGCCATCAACTCGTCATGCGTTCCCTGATCCACCAGCTCGCCATGCCGCATCACTAAAATCCGGTCCGCGTTCCGAATGGTTGAAAGTCGATGCGCGATCACGATGCTGGTTCGGTTCGAGATTAGTTTCGCCAGCGCGTCTTGTATCAGCGTTTCGGTCGCGGTGTCGACGCTGGCCGTAGCCTCGTCCAGCACGAACAGCAACTCCGGATCGCGCGCCAAGGCGCGGGCCATGACCAATAGTTGCTTCTGCCCGAGCGAGAGGCCCTCGCCGCGCTCGTTGAGCACGGTGTCGAATCCATCGGGCATGGCCTCGATGAAGCCGCGCGCGTTGACGGTTTCCGCGGCGGCGACGATGTCGGCGCGGCCGATACCGGGTTCGCCGAGCCCGATGTTGTCCGCGACGGTGCCGGTGAAAATGAATGGATCTTGGAAGACATAGCCCAGTCGGCCGCGAAGATCGCTCTTGCGGAAGTTCCGCACGTCGACGCCGTCGATGGTGACGGAGCCTTGTTGGACGTCATAGAAACGCCCGATCAAATTGATGATCGTGCTCTTGCCCGCGCCGGTGGCGCCGACCACGGCGAGAACTTGTCCGGGCTCGACCGAGAACGACAGGTTTTTGATCACCCAGTCGTCGTCGTTGTACGCGAAGGAAACCTCGTTGAACGCGATGCGGCCCGCGAGGCGTTCGGGCGGTTCCGGCGATTCGGGATCAACGACCTTCTCCTCTTCGTCGAGCAGATTGAAAATCCGTTCGATCGACGCGATCGCGACCTGGAAGGACCCCGCTTTGTCGGACAAGGAGCCCAATGGGTGGAAGAAGTTGCGGACGTACGCGAGGAAGGCGATCAGCTTGCCCACGGTGATCGCGTCGGACCCTTGCATGATGGCGAAGCCGCCCGCGGCGAGGGTCAGTAGAATCGCGAGAATCTGGCCGCCCTCGATCGTTGGGAAATAAAGGCTGAACCAACGCACCTCGTCATAATACGCCGAACGCAACCGCGTGTTGCGTTCGCCGAACTCGTTGAGCGCGCTCGCCTCGCGGTTGAAAAGCTGAATGGTGGTCATGCCCGTCAGATCTTCCTGAATGAGCGCGTTGAGCTTGGACTGCCGGTCGCGGATGTCGCGGTTGGCGTCGCGTAGCCGAGCGTTCACGAAATACATCAGCGCGAACAGGAAGGGCAGCGTCGCGAGAATCGAAAGGGTCAGCACGGGACTGAACCAGATCATGTAGCCCATGATGCCGATCAGCATGAAAACGTCCGCGATGGAGCCCACGACGCCTTCCGTCACGAAGTGTTGCAATCGTTCGATGTCCGAGGTGACGCGCGTCATCAGCGTGCCCACCGCGGTTCGGTCGAAGTAGGCCTGATGCAGGTTCAGCACTTTACGAAAAACGGACAGCCGCAGGTCGTAGATGATACGCTGGCCGATCCACGCGGTGAGCATGGCCTGGACGTACCGCGTCGCGTGGCCGACCGCGGCGATGGAGAGGTAGATCAGCCCGAGATTCATCAGCAGCGCGACGCGGTCGTCCGCGGGCGCGACGGCGTCCATCAGGCATTCGTCGGTGACGCGCTGAATCAGCACGGGCAGATAGTTGATCGCGAGCGAGGTGAACATGATCAACGCGAACGCGAGCGTCAGCCAGCCGGCGTACGGCGCGGAGTAGGAGAGCAGACGTTTGGCCTTGTTCATGATTCGGCCTCCAGTCGCTCTTCGAGTTGTTGCATGGTGTTGAGCTCGGCGTAATAGCCCGGTTGCCGCGCCAGCTCCTCGTGCGTGCCGCGCTGCGTGATCCGTCCGTCCTCGATCACGATGATGGTGTCGGCGTAGCGCAGCGTCGAGACGCGGTGGCTCACGAACAGCGTGGTGCGGTCGCTCATGACGGGGCGCAGCTTCGACATGATCGCGGCTTCGGTTTGCGTGTCGACCGCGGAAAGCACGTCGTCCAGAATCAGAATGTCGGGCCGTCGGGCGATGGCGCGGCTGATGGAGGCGCGCTGGCGCTGACCGCCGGAAAGGGTCACGCCACGCTCGCCGAGCATGGTTTGGTATTGATCCGGAAAGCCTTCCACGTCGCCATGCAGGTGCGCGACGTCCGCGGCCCAGCCAACGATGGACATATCGGCGTCTTCCACGCCGAAGCCGATGTTGTGTTCCAGGGTCCGCGAGAAAAGAACGGGCTCCTGCGCGGCGTAGCCAATCATGCCGCGTAGCTTGGCCAACGACATTTCGCGGACGTCGTCTCCGCCGATTCGCACGACGCCTTCGGTTGGATCGATCAACCGCGCGACCAACGACGCGAGCAGTGTTTTGCCGCTTCCCGTTGGGCCGGTGACGCCCAGCGTGGTGCCGCGCGGCACGTCGAGATCGATCGCCTTCAGGAACGTGCGTCCGGCGATTTTAAGATCCACGTTTTCGAAATGAATGGAGGCCTCCGGCGTTCCGATCAGCGGCGCGGTTCGCCGCGCGTCCCGCACGCGCGGCTCGCGCTCGAGAATCTCTCTCACCCGAATCCAGCTCACCTTGCCGCGTTGCAGCATGCTGAGCACCCAGCTGAGCGCGAGCAGGGGCCACTGCATGTAGAGCAGGTATTGCGTGAACTGCGTCAGCGTGCCGATCGTCAGCTCGCCGCGGATGATTTTCTTGCCGCCGACGATGAAGATGAGGATCGTGCCGAGCGCGAACCAGAAGGCCATGAATGGAAACAGGCTCTGCCGCGTGGCCTGCATGCGCATGGTCTTTTGAATCAGCCCCGAGTTTAGATCGGCGAATTCCGCGTTGCGTCTTTTTTCGAGCGCGAAGCCTTTCAGGCATCGGATGCCCGAGAAGCTTTCCTGCGAATAGTTCGAAACGTCGGACACGTGTTCCTGAAGGTCCTGCTGATAGCGCCGCATTTTCCGCAGCACGAAAAAGAAAATCAACACCATCGGCGTGAACACCGCGATCACCATCGCCGCGAGTTGGAGATCCGCGAAACCCATCACGATGGACGCGAGAATGATCACGGTGATGGTGCGCGCGCCTTGCAGGAAACCTTGGCCGATCGAATCGCGGATGATGTTGATGTCCGACGACAGGCGCGTCATCAGGTCGCCGGTGCGCTCGGAGCGGTAATATTCCTGGTCCATCAGCGTCAGGTGTTTAAACACGTCGCCCCGCAACGCGTGCTCGATCTTGTGCGACATTTTCATCGGGATCTGACGCAACAGGCGCGAGAACACGATGGAAACCAAGCCGATGACGACGAAGGTCGCGATGTGCCGCGCCAGCAGTTCCTTGGTCATGACGCCGTCGTTCAGCCCGTCGATGATCCAGCGAATCACCACCGGCATCGCGAGGTTGCTGCCGACGGTGATGATGGCGCAGATCAGCGTCGCGGTGATTTCTCGGCGATGCGGCCTGAAATAGCTTTTCAAATTGGGTGCTTCGTTCGCGATGGCGCGTCTCCGTTGAACCCTAAAAAGTATCGACCGGCGTTGGGAAAGCAAGCCCGCGGTCCATTTTTGGAACGCGCGAGCGGTTCGGTTTGACTTTTCAAGGATTCGAAACTATAAACCCGCACCCTGAATTAAACCGCACCAAAAAGGTCTTTTTGCGCGAGAGGTAAGCCATGTTGACGACGAAGAAAAAAAGAACCGCGTGTAAGGTTCTGGAAATCAGAAACCTGACCGAATCAACGGCCGTGGTGCGTTTCGAACGCCAGGGATTCGAGTTCGAGCCGGGGCAATACGCCCGCGTGGGCGTGGAAGGTGACCCGGAAATCCGCGACTACTCGATCTATTCGGGCTCGAATCAGGACTACGTGGAAGTGCTGGTTCGCCGCGTGGAGGACGGGCTTGTTTCCAAGCAGCTGTGCGATCTCGCGGTGGGCGACGAGGTCAGCGTTGGTGGTCCGTACGGCCATTTCAAGCTGATCGAAGAGGTGCGCGACAAACCGCTTCTGCTGATCGCGACGGGCACCGGAATTTCGCCGTATCGCAGTTTCACCGAATCCTATCCCGATCTGAACTATCAGCTGATCCACGGAACGGCTCTGCTGGAGGAAAACTACGAAGCCGAGTTTTATGGCGAAAACTATTTCCACTGCGTCTCCCGCGAGGAAGGCGGCGACTACAAGGGCCGCGTCACGGAATATCTCAAAACGCTGGAGATCGCGCCCGACACCAACGCGTTTCTGTGCGGCAACTGCGACATGATCTACGAGGCGTTCGACATGCTCCAAGACCAAGGCGTGCCAACCGCGCGGATTCATACCGAGGTGTATTTCTAAAAATGAAATGTTGCGTCGTCACGTTGGGTTGCCAGATGAACCAGTCGGATTCCGAACGGATCCGCAGCGTCATCGAGGGCATGGGCTATGAAATGACCGAGGTCGAGGAGGAAGCCTCCCTGATCGGCGTCGTCGCGTGCTCGGTGCGTCAGAAGGCCATCGACAAGGTGTATTCCAAAATCCGAAAATGGAACCAGTGGAAAAACGAAAAGCCGTTGGTCACGTTCGTGTCCGGCTGCATTCTGCCCGCGGACGAGGTGAAGTTCCTCAAGCTGTTCGATCTCGTTTTTCGGATGAACGAGCTGCCCGATTTGCCCGACATGCTGCGGCAGTGCGGCGTCGCGACGGAATTCTCGGCGCGCCATCCGCTGAACGATCTGCGCCGCGAGGACGAGCGCGTCGATTTCTGGCAAGTGAACCCGACCTACAGCTCCGACTTCGAGGTGTTCGTTCCGATCCAGAACGGCTGCGATAAATTTTGCTCTTTCTGCGCGGTGCCGTACACCCGCGGCCGCGAGGTATCGCGGGCGAGCGCGGACATTCTCGCCGAGGTCGAAAAGCTGATCGCCCGCGACGTGAAGTCCATCACGTTGCTCGGGCAGAACGTGAACTCGTACTGACTCGACACAACAGGCGAGGAGTTGTCGGTCGCCGAACTGCTGCGCGCCGTCGGCGAGTTGGGCGACCAAAGCGGCAAGGACTTTTGGGTCTACTTCACCTCGCCGCACCCGCGCGACATGACCCGCGACGTCATCGAGTCGATCGCGGATCACGACTGCCTCGCGAAACAGATCCATCTGCCCGTTCAGAGCGGCGACGAGAAACTGCTGCGCCGCATGAACCGCAATCACAACGTCGAGGATTATCTCAAGATCGTCGCCGACATCCGCGCGCTGTTGCCGACCGCGACGCTTTTCACCGACATCATCGTCGGCTTCAGCGGCGAGACCGACGAGCAATTGGAAAACACCGCGGGGCTGATGCTCGAAGTGAAGTTCAACATGGCCTACGTCGCGAAATACTCCCCGCGGGTCGGCGCGCGTTCGGCGCGGTGGGAAGACGATATCTCGCCCCAACAAAAAAGCGAGCGGCTCGCGAAACTCAGCGAGGTGTTGAAACGAACCTCGCTGGAATACAACAACGCGATGATCGGAAAAACCTTCAAGGTGCTGGTCGAGCGCGCGGACCCGCGCGTGGAAGGCGCCGTGGCCACCCGCACCGAGGGCAAGCTTCCGGTCCGCGTGCTGGATGCTTCCGCGGAGCTGGTCGGCACCTTTCAGACCGTCAAGATCACGTCCGCCGCGCCGCTGTCGCTGACCGGCCGTTTGGTCTAACGAAAAAAGGCGACCCCGAAGGATCGCCTTTTCAAACGCCTGGCCATCGGGATTACCCTTTGACCATGGTGTTGATGGACGCTTCCGCGACCGACCAGTAGTCGGCGGGACTCTTGCTAAATCCGTCGTTCTCGGCGGCGAAATACGCGGCCTGTTCGATCATGGCGTAAACCTGCTCGGCGCTGTATTTCACTTTGGTGGATTTCTTCGCGGCGGCTTTTTTCTTGGCCGGCGCTTTCTTGGCCGGCGCTTTCTTCGCGGCGGCTTTCTTGGCCGGAGCCTTTTTCGCTGGAGCCTTCTTGGCCGGCGCTTTTTTCGCGGCGGCTTTCTTGGCTGGCGCTTTCTTCGCGGCGGCTTTTTTGGCCGGCGCTTTCTTCGCTGTTTTCTTTGCTGCCATTTTTTGTCTCCTGATTTCTGCTTCCGTTGGGTTCATCAACTTGATTGCGGTATCAGTATCCAGTTCGCCCGCGCTTGTAAACACTTCCTTCAATAATTTTGCGTTACAACGAAACATCGGTGTTTTACGTTGTGGATCGATGATATCAATCCGGTGGTTTCCGTCCGCGGAAGTCGCCGATCGGACAGGGGAAAAGAATGGCGTTTCATGGCGATAAAAAAGAAGGCGTTTGGTTGCTGGCCAACGCCGAGAACAAACTGAAGAACTGGCTGGTGCCGAAGGTGCCCGCGAAGATCGAAACCTATCATCTCACGCTGACCACGCTGTTGTGGTGCGCGATGATTATTTTCTTCAGTTTTCTGGCGCGGCACTGGATCCATTTTCTATGGGTGGTTTCCTTCGCGATCTTCGCGCAATACATCACCGATCTGTTGGACGGAGAGGTGGGGCGGCGAAGAAACACCGGGTTGATCAAGTGGGGCTACTACATGGATCACTTTCTCGACTACCTGTTCCTCTGCTCCATTCTGATCGGCTACGGATTGATGGTGGAGGACCACAATAAATACCTGTTGTTCTACATCCTCGCGCTGTTCGGCGCGTTCATGGTCAACTCGTTTCTTTCGTTCGCCGCGACGGGCGCGTTCAGGATCAGCTACATGGGCGTCGGACCGACGGAGGTGCGCTTGATCTTCATCATCGCCAACGCCTTGATCGTGATCTTCGCGGACCATTTCGAAATCGCGCGGGTGCTGCCGATCGTCCTCGCGGGCGCGACCTTCGCGCTGTTCGTCACCGTCTATCAAACGCAGAAGATGCTCTGGAAACTCGACATGGACAACAAGCGCGATGTTTCGGAATAAACGTCTGCTTTGGATCACGCTGTTGGCGATCGGAGCGGCGGTCGTGACGCTCGGCATGAAGGTGGGCTATCCCCATCATCGGTTGATCGCGTACGCGCTGCTGGGTTTGGGTTGGCTCCCGCTGATCGCTTCCTATCAGATCAATCGGCGCGTTCTGCGCGTTCAGAAGCGACGGGTGAAACAGAAAACGCGGCCGTACCTGCCGCACGCCGTCGTCGCGCTGGTTTTGCTGGTCGCGTTCTACGTCACCTGGGCGCTCTTCCCCGTGGAGAAAAGTCCGCTGGTCGATCTAACGGACGCGCGCCTTCGCGCCGAGCTTGATCAGGATCTCGAGAGCTATCACATGCTGCGTAAGGCCGCGGATGATTTCGTCGCCGAGTTCAAATCGAACGGCTTGTTGCGCAAGAACGTGAACGCGTTGTCCCGCGCCGAACGCGCCGAGATCCGTTCGTTGTGGCGCGACGGCGCGATGGCGTTTCTGGAATACGACTTGTTGAAGGGCAAGTACCGCGGCTTTTATCAGATCGACTACGTCGCCAAACCGTCGCTTCACGCCGACGCGTTCCTGCTCGCCTACATGGCCTACGTGGCGCAATACAACGCCTGCTTGGAAGTGGTCGAGTTGGTGGGCGACAACGCCTTCATGGAAACCCTGCTGAACGAAGAGGGCGAAGGCGTTCCCCTGGATAGCTACTTTTTCATGAAGCAGCGACTCACGCATCCGAGCGTCATCTTGCGGATGAATTCGGCCGCGGCGTATTTCGAACTGGTGAGGAAGGACGTCACGATCGACGCCGAAACCCGCGCGGATTTCGAGGAGCGCCGACGTTCGTATTACAAACACATGGGCGCGCGCGCCGATCTGCTGATCGAGAACCCGCTCGCGATCCTCGAGCGCGCCGCGTTCGAGACGGTGTTGCCGGTTCAAAAAAGCGTCGCGGTTCAACTCAGCCGACTCCGCGCCGCGAAACGCGATTATCTCATCACGCCGGATCTCCTCGCGGCGTGTCGGCCGAAACTAATGCCGGGCGATATCCTGATCCAACGCCGCAACTGGCACATGACCAACATCGGCATTCCCGGCTTCTGGCCGCACGTCGCGCTCTACGTCGGAACGCCGGAAGAGCTCGACGCGTGTTTTAGCGAGCTCGGGTTCCAACCCGTCGAGACGATCAAGGCGCTCTATCCCGACGCCTTCGCCGCGTTGAACGCCGACGACGCGGACGGTTTTCCCAACCGCGTCATCGAGGCGATCCGTCCGGGCGTCGTTTTTCAATCGCTTGAGACCAGCGCCAAGTGCGACTACCTGGGCGCGATCCGCCCCAACCTTTCCAAGGCGGAAACATTCAAGGCGCTGCTCGCGGCGTTCTCGCACCACGGAAAACCGTACGATCTGAACTTCGACTTCACCACCGACAACGCGTTGGTTTGCTCGGAACTGGTCTACAAAGCCTACAAGGCCGCGGCGACGTTGCCGCTGGAGCCGGAGGTCGTCAGTGGTCGCCGTCTGTTGCCGCCCAATCGGCTGGCCGAGCAAGTCGTCGCGGAAATGGGCGAGGGCGGCGCGTTCTCGTTCGTGCTGTTTCTCGACGCGGTGGAAAAAACGGACTCGATCGTCGAACGCGACGCCGCGGCGTTCATGGAAAGCTGGCGGCGGCCCAAGTGGGACGTCATGCAGGAATAACCATCACGACTCGCGGGAGGTGATCAGGTCGAGCGCGGCGATGTCCGATTTGGTGAGCCGGCCGGTCGAGACATAGTTTTGAATCACCTCGAACGCGGCCAGCGATTCGCCGAGCCGCCGAGCGACGCCCGCGTGGTCCACCTTCGCGAGATCGGCCTCCTCCATAATCTCGACCAGATGCCATCCGCCCAGCGCCTTTTGGCCCACATGGTCCATCAATTTTCCCAGCACCTTCGCGGAGAAACGGGTTTCCTCGTCGGGGAGGCGGGCGAGCAGTTCGTCGCAGAAATATTCGTAACAGACGGGCGGGCGACCATATTTCAGCGAGCATCCACGCAGGTCGAGCCAGCCATAGCGATCGTCCATGTCCGGCGCGGCTAATCCCTGACGCTCCAGCAGTTTCGCGAGGAAGGCGCTTTCCGTGGCCTCCTCGCAAATATCGGCGCGGCAGCAACACGCCGCGCACATGCCGCAGGTGTCGCTGAACAGGTTCGTCATCAGCGCGCGTGTTTTCGTTTCCAGTTCGGCGTACGGGATGAATAGGTCGTCGAGGGTTTCCATAGGCGGCCATAGTCCATTGAGGCAGGGTGACAAATAAAGAGTTTTCTTCTGATTAGTTTTCCACTCGCGGAGATTTCAGGAAGCACCAAGGAGTTACGCTCGATGCGATCCGATTTCGACCTTCGAGTCTGTTCATGAGATACGACATGTCTCGCGCCCACATGCCGCGACGCAACGTATCGAAAATCAGTGAGTACGGGTTTTTATGCAATTTCCTTTTTTTGGAATAAAAATTTTCTCATTGGAATAAATGAAATTGACCTATTTATGCAAATTGCATAATTGGCAAAATGAAAAAAAAAACCCTGATCTGGGGTCCCTAGCGTTGTCTAATGGTGGATTCACAGGCCTTGGGCCTCGGCTGAGATACAACTGGGTCGATGTCTGGGACTCACAGATGACTGCTATAAGCTGGGCTGGGATTGTTTGTGTCTCTAAAACAAAAATATGTAATGAGAGTTCTAAACGACTCAGGACCTGTCTCTTATACACATCTGACGCTGCCGACGACCTG
>JARFRL010000043.1 GCA_029287275.1 Pontiella desulfatans | reverse complement strand
TCCGAATCCCCGGCCATCGATCTTATAATCGGCGATGTCATGGGCAAGGGCATCAACGCGGCGCTGCTTGGCGCGGGGGTTAAGACCGCGTGGCATCAATCGCTCGTGACCGCGCTTGAAGAAGGATGGTGGGCCGGCATTCCCCCCGCCCATACCATCATCCAAAACCTTCATGAGCGTGTTGTGCCGGAACTCATGGCCGTGGAATCATTCATCACGCTGTGCTACGCCCGCGTTAATTATGATGACCAGTTGCTTGAATACGTGCATTGCGGCCACACGGAAATCATCTATTGGAATGAATTGGAGAAAAAATGCGTTTTACTTCATGGAACCAGTCCGCCGTTAGGCATGCTCGAAACCGAACGGTATGAAAGCACCGCGATTCCTTTTCGCTCCGGCGACTGCTTCGTCTTTTTCTCCGACGGCGTCACGGAAACCGAAAACAATAACGGCGAACAATTCGGTATCGAACGATTGCGCTCGGTTATCGCCCGCTATAACCGTAATTCTCCAGAAGAGATCTTGGACTTGCTGCAAAGAGAGGTCGGGCTGTTCAGTAATTCAACCGAAAACGCCGACGACCTTTCCTGCCTGGTTCTAAAGGCCATACCGGTCTCCTCCGAAGATCGCGTTGAAAATGAATTGCCGGTCTGGCTCTCAAATCCCGAGAAGCGCCCGCATGGTCGAAGAGAATAGCGGGGTTTCCCGCGAAACGGTTCGCGCCTCTTCAACGACAAACGCGTTCCGAGCCTAACCGGCCAAGTAGGCCGAAAAAAGCCGTTCACGCGGTATGGCGCAAGGCCTCAAGGGCCAGTTCGCGGGTCCGCTCGATTTCGATGACCCGCTTCAGGTGAACCATTTCCGCGATGGACTGAACCGTTGGTCGCAGGTTGCACAGCATCAGCCTGCCACCACCCGCCCGAACGCGGCGCATACAGGCGAGCAAGGCCCCTAGACCCGAGCTGTCGATGAAATTCAGCTCCGCGAGATCCAGCAAGGTGTCGCGAACCGGACTCAGCAGGGACAGGGTTTCCTTTTTGAAATCGTCGGAATTATTGGCGTCTATATGTTTGCAGCCGACTTCGACAACGAGGACGGAATCGATTTTGACGGACCTAAGATTCATCGGCGCGATGCTCCCGCTTATTGATGTCTTTTGTTAAAACCAGCCGATTCCAGCCATCCTCGCGGCGGGTGTAGTGAATCGAATCCATGCTTTGTTCCATGATGAACAAGCCGAAGCCGTTTTCAGAGAATCCTTCCGGGGAAGGCAGAATGGTGGATACGCCGGTGAAGGCCGAGCCGTTATGGCAAAGCTCGATTTGAACCTCGTCTGGACGAGCGATCAGCGTCATCTCAAGCCCATCGTCGGGAGCCGGCGCGGCGAAGGCGTGTTCAATGATATTCGTGGACGCCTCGTTGACTCCGGTCAGAAGCTGATGAACGGCGTCGCCCAGCTTCTCGACGGAATAATGAGTCGCGACAAAACCGCGCAAATCGTTGCGAAGGCGATCCAAGCTGGCCAGCTCGACGGGATAGCTGAACGTCTCGTTTCCGAGAACGACCAATTCTCTTTCCCGCTCCATTTTTATCACCAGACAGGTAAGATCGTCCCCGAAGGATTCGGTGGCGGAAAACCGATGAACTTCCTGCTGAATCCGCTTGAGCAAGCCATCGCAATTCAGATGCCGGTGCCGACGCACCACGTTCATAAGGCCCGCTTCGCCAAACATGTTGCCCGCGGCGTCCTCGGCCTCGGTGATTCCATCGGAATAAAGAACCACCACGTCACCGGGATTTAAATCCATCACGATTTCTTCATAGCTTTCGCGCGCCGTAAAACCTAGCGGGCTGTTGTTTCCGGAAAAAAACCGATGCGACCCCTCGGCTTCCCCACAATGAATGCCGCGCGTATGGCCGCAATCCACATAGCGCAGCGTGCCCTTTTTGCTACAGATGCGGGCGTAGAAAAGCGTTACGAAGCTGTTGAGTTCGATGAGTTCTCTGGCGAGTCCGGCGTGAAGCGACATCATGATCTCGCGCGGGAGCGGAAGATGGTGATCGGCCGAGCTGGTCATGATGCTGCATATCGACCGGAGAATGGCGCTTTTCGCGGCGCCGCCCAGCAGCGCCGCGGAAACCCCCTTCCCCATGACATCTCCGACAACCACGTCCATGCACGATTCGCTATGCACGAAGCAATCGAAGAAATCTCCGTCAACTTGCTCGGAAGGCACCGACATGGCCGCCAACTGGACCCCATTTATCCTTTCATGGGCGCGCCCCAGCAGCAACGTTCTCTGAATGCGCGCCGCGATGTCAATTTCCCGCCGCCGCGCCGCCGCGAGCTGTTCCTCGGCGTGTTTGCGCTCCGTGATATCGTTCTCGATGGCGAGAAAATTAACGATTTTCCCATATTCATCAAAGAGCGGTCGCACCTCGATCGAGAGCCAATATTTTCGCCCTGATTTTGAATAATTCACGATTTCCACATTAAATCCGTTGTGGATTACGAGGTGT